>JAITDQ010000274.1 GCA_031282485.1 Tannerella sp.
CGAATTTTATATTTACTTTTGGCCGGGTTTATTGACTGGGTACTCATGTATCTGCTTCTTTTGTTAGGCGAAAACAAAGATAAGTCAATAAATCCTTTTTTTATCGTTGCAACAATGCCTTTTTGAAGTGAAAATGGTATCTTTGCATTGTATTTTTGTAGTGAACCGTCAAAGTTCGAGTACTAAAAACAAAGTGAATTTTCTGTTTTTGATTATGAAAGATGAAGTAAAATACATTAATCGACTGATTGACGAAAGTTTATACAGTTGGGCGAAAGTCGCCAAACGCAAACCGCTGTTATTGCGCGGGGCAAGACAGGTAGGAAAATCGTCTGCGGTCAGGAATCTGGCAAAGAAATTTGAGTATTTTCTGGAAATAAATTTTGAAAAAAATGCAGAGGCAAAGCAAATTTTTGAAGAAGGAAATCTTTCGCCACAATATTTATGCGAAAAACTTTCGGCTGCGTTTGACTTGCCGATAGAGGCAGGAAAAACGCTGCTTTTCCTTGATGAAATTCAAACCTGTCTTCCGGCAATTTTTTCATTGCGTTTTTTTTACGAGGATTTTCCCGAATTGCATGTTATTGCAGCGGGGTCTTTATTGGAATTTGCGCTCGAAGAAATTCCGTCTTTCGGCGTAGGCAGGATTCGTTCCCTGTTTATGTATCCCTTTTCGTTTGCCGAATTTTTGCAGGCAAATGGAAATACGGGGCTGTTAAATACGCTGAATAAAGTCAATTCCGAAAATCCGCTCGACAAAGTGTTGCACAACAAGGCTTTGTATTTGCTGAAACTGTTTTTGTTAATCGGCGGAATGCCCGAAGCGGTGGCGAGTTATGTTACTGAAAAAAACTTGCTGAAATGTCGGCTGGTTTTAGATGATTTAATTGTTTCGCTACGCAACGAGTTTGCCAAATACAAAAAGCGCGTACCAACCTTACAGATTTCGACGGCTCTCGACAGCGTTGTCCGGCAGATGGGCGACAAGTTTGTTTATACCGACAAAGAACAGATATATTCTGCATTTCAAATCAAGCACGCCGCCGAATTGCTGATTATGGCGGGATGAGCGATTCCCGTAACGCATACTTCGGCAAACGGGCTGCCGCTCGGCTCGGAAATCAATCCGAAATTCCGCAAAATGCTTTTGCTTGATACTGGCGTTTTTCAACGCCTGCTTGGATTAAAACTGTCGGATATTCTTCTAAATGACGATTTTGATACAATAGACAAAGGCGGAATTACCGAAATGTTTGTCGGGACTGAATTGTTGAAATCCGCCCCGCCTTATGAACAAACACAACTTTTCTACTGGACACAACAGCCGCGCTGAAGTAGATTTTGTCGTACAAATCGGCGATAAAATAGTTCTGATAGAAGTAAAATCAGGCAGCAGTGGTAAAATGCAAAGTATGTGGCAGTTTCTGAAAGAAAAACAATCGGAATACGGCATACGCACTTCGCTCGAAAACTTCGGGCAATATGACAAAATAAAAGTCGTTCCGCTGTACGCTGCCGGCAATATTCTAAAAACATAAACCGCAGGCAAACTGTAAACTCTAACAAATTGTGTAACTCGTTTTCGAAAATGTTTTACACGATTTTTTTATGTGCAAAACTAAACGGATGACATATTAATTTAAAATTGAAATAAAATGACAAAGTTGAAAAATGTAACGGCAATCGCCGGAATGACGTTTATAGCATTTGGCATTTGCTGTGCAGGTTATGCGCAGCAGATTGTTGTTTACCCTGTTCCGCAGGGAATATACTATGCCCGTCACAACGACGATTTTACGGTGCAGGTACGCACAGCGGGACAGGAATGGCAAGATTTATACGAATACAGGGTAATGGTGGACGGCGACAACCCGCAACCCGCCTCAATGGTACAGTTCGATTTTTCAGGCGTGGTGGAACTGCGGGTAAAAATGAACAGCGGCACGGTGAACGGTGCAAAGGTACGCCCGTCGGCAAAAGGCATACAGCCGAAAGTGGAAGGGAATATCGTCCGTTTTACGCTGGACAGGCCGGCAAAACTGTCGATGGAAATCAATGGCGACCGTCTGCACAACCTCCATATTTTTGCCAGCGAACCGGAAAAGGAAGTCTATAAGGAAGGCGACCCCAACGTGATGTATTTCGGCGCCGGTATGCACAAACCCGAAAACGGGAAGAACGGTTTCGTCGTGCCGTCCAACACCGTTGTGTATCTGGCGCCGGGGGCGGTTGTGCAGGGGAAGTTCGTCTGTAAGGAAGTCGAAAATGTCCGTTTCGTCGGGCGCGGGTTTTTACTGGAGCCGGAGCGCGGCTTCGAAATCACTCATTCCAAAAACATAGAGATTGACGGCATTACGGTCATCAATCCCACGCACTATACCGTTTACGGCGGACAAACCGTCGATTTGAAAATCCGCAACCTGAAATCATTCAGTACCAAAGGATGGAGCGACGGCATCGACCTGATGAGCTGCTCGGATGTAAGCATCAGCGATATTTTCATGCGCAACTCCGACGATTGCATTGCCATCTACACCCACCGCTGGGATTTTTACGGCGATGCAAGAAACTACGTCATCAAAAACGCTGTGCTCTGGGCGGACGTAGCCCATCCCATCAACATCGGCTTGCACGGCAATGCGGAAGGCGACGGCGAAACGGTCGAACACCTGCACTTCCGGGACATTGATATTCTTGAGCACGACGAGGACGACCGCAACTATCAGGGATGCCTTGCATTCAGCGTAAGCGACAAAAACCGGGTGCGGAATGTAAGTTTCGAAAACATCCGCATCGAAAATATTCAGGAGGGACAGTTGTTTAACATGCGCATTGTCTATAACGAAAAATACAGCGCCGCGCCGGGAAACGGAATCTCCGACGTTTCGTTCAGGAACATCTACTATTCGGGGCATGGCGAAAACCCGTCTGTCATCGAAGGTTTCGACGAAAGCAGAATGATACGGAATATTTCGTTCGAAAATATCGTTATCCACGGCAAACGAATGAAATCATTCGAAGACGCCGGAATAAAAGTCGGGAAATTCACCGATGAAATCAGTATCAAATAATTCAATTAAACAAATATAAAAATGAAAAAAAGTATTATTTTAATTGTGATTTTATTTGTCTGTTCACATTTGTTGCAGGCTGCTACGGCAGATGAACCCGATTCGACATACATCTTTTCTTACGCAAACGAAAAGGATGCCGGACGTAGCGGTTTGCATTTCGCATGGAGCGCCGATGGCGAAAAATGGTATCCAATCGGCGACGGCTACGCTTTCGTTAAAAGCGATTACAGTCGCTGGGGAAGCGAGAAACGGATGTTGAATCCGTATCTCTATCGCACTTCCGACGATTTATGGCATTGTGTCTGGATGTTGAACGAAAAAGGCGATTTCGCTCATGCGTCTTCTGCCGATTTGATTTATTGGGGACGGCAATCCTACTATCCGGCAACGGAAGCGAAACCGCAAACTTTTACCGGACAACGCATGTCATATCAAACCATTCATATCAACGGCAAACAGCAGTCCGGCGTCGTCCGGAAAGTTCCCCGAAGCGTATCTACCGCCCTGATTAACGCACAGCAATTGTCCGCATACAGACAAAAACTCTACTCGGAAAACACAAAAGACGATGCAATGCGTTTCGCCGGACTGCAACCGGTCGAAGTGTTGATAAAGCCAGATATTTCAGCCGGAAAGAAGATAAGCGATTTGCTTGTCGGCGTCTTTTTCGAAGACATCAACTACGCCGCCGACGGAGGACTGTATGCCGAACTTGTTCAAAACCGCGACTTTGAATACTCGTCCGACGACCGCACGGAATGGAACGCCACCACAGCATGGACGGTAAACGGGAATAAAAACATCGCCATAGATACAATTGCTCCAATTCATCCGAACAACAGGCATTATGCGGTACTGCAAAACGGCGACACGCTGCAAAACGAAGGTTTCGACGGCATCGCCCTGAAAG
>JAITDQ010000349.1 GCA_031282485.1 Tannerella sp.
TCCTCTCACAGCTTACAATCATAAAATGAGGATGAAAGTGGCTTCAGAATGGCTCTGGAGCTACTTTTTTTTTCAGGCGGGAATGATTTTTCATAATCGTCACAAAAAAAATACAAAAATGTTTGTTTTTTGGGAAAAGAGTATATATATTTGCTCGCCGTTAAAAGTGTCCGCAATATAATATTGTATGTATTACAGTATTGTTATGGATATGAAATAAGCGGGGATTATATGCTGTAAATTTTATAATAATGTATGCATGAAACACGAGTTATTGGCAGTACGTATATTTCGTTTTTATCTGGAAGGTTTCAGGTCGATGGATATCGGACGCGTCCTGTGGGCGTTGATACTGATAAAGTTGTTTATTATGTTTGTCGTTCTGAAAATTTTCTTTTTTCCGCGTTACCTGAATCAGTTTGATTCGACATCGGAAAAGGAAAATTATGTTTCGAAAGAGTTGATAGAGAGAGCTTTAAATCCTTAAATATAAATAATTATGATTGAAAATCTGGATTCTTCTTTAGTGGACTGGTCGCGGGCGCAATTTGCCATGACGGCCATTTATCACTGGCTTTTTGTCCCCCTTACGCTGGGACTTGGACTGATCATGTCTGTAATGGAAACGATCTATTATAAGACAGGAAATGTGTTTTGGAAAGAAACTGCAAGGTTTTGGATGAAACTGTTCGGAATTAACTTTGCAGTTGGTGTGGCGACCGGACTGATTTTGGAGTTCGAGTTTGGAACCAACTGGTCAAACTACAGTTGGTTTGTGGGAGATATCTTCGGCGCTCCGCTTGCTATCGAAGGTATCATTGCGTTTTTTATGGAAGCGACGTTTATCGCGGTTATGTTTTTCGGATGGAACAAGGTTAGCCGGGGTATGCACCTGACGTCTACATGGCTGACTTTTGTCGGAACAGCGATTTCCGCTTTGTGGATTCTGGTGGCGAATGCCTGGATGCAATATCCTGCCGGTATGGGATTCAATCCTGATACGGTGCGGAATGAAATGCAGGATTTCTGGGCGGTGGCAGCGTCTCCTGTTGCTATTAATAAGTTTTTCCATACGATTTTATCGGGACTTATGTTGGGCGGTTCGTTTGTTATGGGTATCAGCGCGTGGTTCCTGCTGAAGGAAAGGCATCGGAAATTTGCTTTGTCAAGCATGAAGATTGGCGCATTGACGGGTCTTGTTTCGGCATTACTGCTTCTTGTCACCGGCGACGGTTCTTCAAAAAATGTGGCGAAATACCAGCCGATGAAACTCGCAGCCATGGAGGGACTTTATAACGGTCATGAAGGCGTGGAACTTATCGGAATAGGCGTTCTTAAACCGGGAGTTGAGGATGTGACGGACAACGGGGATGCGTTTTATTTCAAAATCCCGTTTCCGAAAATGTTGTCGTGGCTTGCTACCGGCGATGCGAATGCCTTTGTGCCGGGCATTAATGACATACTCAAAGGCGGTTATAAGACGGACGATGGCGTCGCACTGTCGGCCGACGAAAAAATCAGGCGGGGAAAGGCTGCCATAAAAGCTTTGGCCGATTATCGCGCCGTCGTTAAAACGGGCGATATCATGAGCGCTAATCTGATAAAAGATGCTATCAAAAAGGATTTTAACTATTTCGGATATGGCTACATCAGTAATCCGAAAGATCTTATTCCGCCGGTGCAGCTGACGTTTTATTCATTTCATATAATGGTTATCCTGGGCGGCTATTTCATCCTGCTGTTTATCGTAATATGCTGGTTAGGCTGGAAGGATAAGTTGGATAAACGCTGGCTACTTTGGGTTTCGCTGTGGTCGATTCCGCTTGCGTATATCGCCGGTCAGGCAGGGTGGATTGTTGCCGAAGTGGGACGTCAGCCGTGGGCTATTCAGGATATACTGCCGGTTACGGCTGCCATATCGAAATTGCCGACCGCTTCGGTTGTTCTCACGTTTTTCCTGTTCCTGATTCTTTTTGCAATCATGCTTGTAGCGGAAATACGGATTATGGTTAAAGCTATTAAGAAAGGCCCGGATCCGGCAGTTGACGAAAATTCATAAAAATTTAAGAACATAATTACGATAACAAATATGAACGATTATATATTTTTGCAGCATTATTGGTGGTTTTTAATATCACTGCTTGGAGGACTTCTTGTACTGTTACTTTTTGTTCAGGGAGGTCAGTCGCTTCTTTTCACACTGGGGAAGAATGAAAATGAGCAGAAGATGCTTGTTAACTCTACGGGACGGAAATGGGAATTTACATTTACTACACTGGTTACTTTCGGCGGCGCTTTTTTTGCATCCTTTCCGTTGTTTTATTCAACGAGTTTCGGCGGCGCATATTGGGTATGGCTTCTGATCCTGCTATGTTTTGTTCTTCAAGCCGTATCGTACGAGTTCCAGTCGAAGAAAGGCAATCTGCTGGGTAAAAAAACATATCAGATATTTTTAATACTCAACGGAATACTGGGGCCTGTCCTGATAGGGGCGGCTGTCGGTACGTTTTTCAACGGGGCTGAGTTTGTTGTAAACAAAGCTCAACTGACGGAGATCGGTATGCCGGTAATTTCCACATGGGCAAATCCGTTACACGGTCTGGAGGCTGCGTTTGTGATCTGGAATCTCCTCCTTGGTCTGGCCGTATTCTTTTTATCGCGCGTCCTGGCGATTCTGTATTTCATTAATAACATTGATGACGATGCCGTTAAGGAACGTTGCCGGAAACGTCTTCCGATCGAAGCGATACTGTTCCTTGTGTGTTTCCTTGCGTTCTTCGTGCGGTTGCTTATCGCCGAAGGATTTGCGGTAGATCCGGTTAAGGGAGAGGTGTTTATGGAAAAATACAAGTATTTTAATAACTTCATAGAAGTGCCTGTGGTAGGAGTTGTTCTCCTCATAGGAGTTGTTCTTGTACTGTATGGAATCGCCAAACCGCTTGTGTGGAAAAGTACGAAAGGGATATGGTACGCCGGAGCGGGCGTTGTGCTGACGGTGCTTGCGCTGCTGCTTTGCGCCGGATGGAATAATACGGCCTATTATCCTTCGCTGGCGAATCTCCAGAGTTCCCTTACCATAGCGAACAGCTGTTCCAGCCTGTTCACGCTGAAAGTGATGACATACGTTTCATTTTTCATTCCTTTTGTCCTCGCATATATCTTTTATGCATGGCGTTCTATCGACCTGCATAAGATTACGAA
>JAITDQ010000097.1 GCA_031282485.1 Tannerella sp.
CTTCACACACAGTATAGCCGCATTTTTTAACGACACCTACGCCGACACCACCTACACCATCCTGAAGTCGGTATAATATGGCAATAACAATAGTTTACCCGTTATATTTTAAACTCCTCGTCCGGCTTTCTGTAGTAACAACTGACGATCCGTTCCATTAAAAATAAAGAAAAGGCTAATTGACTTCCTGATATGTTTCTGAATAAAGCATCATATATTAAATGATCGAATACGGTTTTGGAAATCAGGGGCATCAATCGTTCATCAAGAAACAGTACGAAAGCAGCATAAATGGCAAATCTGGCATTAATTTCCATCAATTCGTTATGCATGGATTCATATATATGGATATCTTCCGTATCAATTTTAATTTGGATGGGTTTTAATTTTGCGATCCATTTAATGGTATATGCCGCTTGTTTGTGTTTGTCAGCAAAGTCGGAGCCGGTATAATCCTTAAATCTGTCAATATCTCCAAAATAATTCCGGACTACACCGGCAAGTATCGCCCGATTTAAACAAATGACCTCCCTTGTTTGCGGGCTTATAAATGTCCGGAATTTTTCGTAGGCTAAAACAATTGATTCAAATCTTTTCGGTTCATTTTCTTTTGATTCTTCTGAAATCTTTCGTCGCTTATAAATTTCCATTGCCTAATCATCTATTTTCCGGTCTGCCGACATTAGTTCGGCAAACGCCCTGTTCATCTGTTCGTCATTCAATCTCACCTCCCGCTGTTCCGCATCATTGTATTTATTTTCCGTGTTGGACAGACAAATACTGAAAATAAATAATGCTGCATATCCCATCAACTCATGATAGTTGTTCACGAAAGCAGCTGGAGAAACTGCAACTGTGGGTCGTTCATTGCTAACCGGTACGGAAACGCGGCCGGTCACTTTCCCTTTGACGGCATAATATAAAGCCAATATGAAATAACGGCATTTTATCAGTATGTACACTACTGCCAAAACCGGCAACCAGGGGGCTATAATCATTATAAATTCCATGCAACTCTTTGTTTTTATATTTTTTTAATAACTGTTTTTAATATTCGCCAAGGGTGATATGCGTAAGAGAGAAAAAAACAACTTTTACTTTTAAAAAACCGGCCAATACTATTCCAAACAGAAAGATGTACCGGATGGTTGTTAATTCATTTTTGAATTTGAACGTCTCTGATATGGGATTAACCGGATTATCACACATGTAAAGTAACCCTATCAGGAAGATAAAACCGAATAATAATAAATATTCCAGCGGGTTTATCGTAACGTTTGCTTCCCTGTAATTTTCAAATATGGTTACAATCATCATGATACCTGAAAAAATATAGAATCCGTGTCGTAGCAATTCGATGAAAATGTCATAAAAAGAATAATTCGTTCCTGCCGGATAATTACCTGCCCACAGGAAAAAAACCGGTATGATGATTGGTAAAACTAAATTTATAATATACCAAATAACCAGCAATTTCAATATATGACTTATTTTATTTTTCATGGGGACAAAAGTAAAAAAAATATTTTGAAATAAAATACAAAAATCCGATTTTTATTTTCCAACGAAAACATTGTAAGCTATATTTCGGACGCCGAAAGTATTACATACCCGGAAATACCCAAATTATTTTATTAAAACAACCGCATACGCCGCAATTCCTTCGCGGCGTCCTGTGAAACCGAGTTTTTCCGTTGTGGTGGCTTTTATGGATATGTCGTTGACCGGGATGTTCATTACTTCTGCCATTGTCTTTTGCATTTCGGGGATGTAGGGGCTTAGGCGGGGTTGTTCGGCGGCGACGGTTGCGTCTATGTTTCCCGGTTCGTAGCCGGCTTTGCGCAGCAGGTACACGGTTTCGCGCAGCAGGATTTTGCTGTCGATATGCTCGTAAGTTTCGGAAGTATCGGGGAAATGGTATCCGATGTCGCGCAGGTTTGCTGCGCCGAGCAGGGCGTCGCAGACGGCGTGGATTAGCACGTCTGCGTCGCTATGCCCCACAAGCCCGTAGGGGTGGTCTATGCGGATGCCGCCGATCCATAATTCGCGGCCTTCCGACAGGGCGTGTACGTCATATCCGAATCCGATGCGCATTTTATTCGAACAGGTTTTTCAGCCCGTCCATATCGAACGAAAGAGTGAAACGGAGCGTTTGGTCGAGCGGGTTGCTTTGTACGGTGCTTATCAGGTATGCGGCGTCGAGCCGGAATACGTTCATCCTGAAGCCTGCTCCGACGGATAAATACTGGCGGTTACCTTTCATCTGGTTTTCGTAGAAATATCCGCCACGAATGAAAAACTGACTGTTATAATTGTATTCGGCGGCAACGGAGATGTTCACTTCCTTCAATTCTTCTCTGAAACCGTCGGGCGCATCGCTGAACGACTTGATCATTCCTTTGACGAAATTCATATTATTATACTCGTCGTATCTTTTGTCGTAAGCTTCATCCGCTTCATTATTGCCCCTTACCGGTTTGGAGGGGACGAGGTATTTGTTCAGGTCTACATAAATACCCAGCTGGTTATAATCGTCCAGCGGCATAAGCAGGCCGGTACCCAATCTCAGGTTCGTAGGGAGGAACTGGTTCGTCGTTCCGCCGTCGTACGAGATTTTATTTCCCATGTTGGAGATGTTAAATCCGCCGCTCCACAAACATTCGTTACTTCCCATGACAATGTATTTTTCCCCGTATCCGCTCAAATCGGCCGCAACCGCATTGCCGGGTCGCAGGTCGTAATTGACGTCGCCGCCCATATCGGAACGGATGTAGCGCATGGCGACGCCAAGCGAGAATCCTTCCGACAGTTTGATGCTGTAGCTTACGTCCAGAGCCATTTCATAAGGATTAAGATTCAAATAATTGTTTCCCCCGATGTCGGTGACGGGCACTTCTCCGAGCGAGAAATAACGAAGTGAAGCGCCGAGCGCGTGCTGGTCGTACTGTCCTAATTTGTAATAACCCGAAAGATAAGCCAGCGCCACGTCCGACACGATTTTCCGCATCCACGGCGTATACGACAGTCCTACGCCGGCCTTGCTTTCCATAAATGCGTATTTGGAGGGGTTCCAGTATTGGGATGATATGTCGGGCAGGGTGGCTGCGCCGTTATCGCCCATACCGCCGCCACGTGCATCCGGTGCGATAGAAAGGGACGGCACCGCCGTATTTAGCGGGCTGAATTTATTTTTTTCATCATCTTCCGCTTGCGCAACAGTTGATGAAGTGATACAAATGAATGTCAACAAACCGAATTTCAGTAATCTCATGCTTTAAAAATATGTTAGTTAGATTGCTTTTAAAAAAATCACATGTTATATAAACTCCGTTTTTACGTCTTTATTGTGCAAGTATGATTAATTTCCCTGTTTCCGAAGCTTCATTCAGTTTGTCGCTGCTTATTATCGCGCGGTATACGTAAACGCCCGGTCGCAGACGGGCGCCTCTGCCGTCCGTAAGGTTCCATTTTATTTTATACGAATCGAACATTTCCGACGAGCCGCTTTCGTCATGCCTCCATTGCAGCCTGCCCGACAGGTCGAATACCTGAATTTGCACATGAATCAGCGATTCGGGGAGATTGTGCGAAATGAAGAAATTCACATAGTCTTTCGTTGGCGACGGCCCCGCCGTCAGGTTGACAATCGACGGTTTATAGTTGTCGGCCACAACAAAGTCGAACGTTTTGGAACTGGAGTTGTTATAGCGATCCCAAACCTTGAACTCCCCGATATGTTTGCCGGCCTCGAGCTTGGGAACCGGGAATTTCACGATACTTTCGTCCGCGTTCCCTTCCAGATACGTTCCGTAGTAGCTGTTCAGCACATAGCTCATTGACGGATTGTTGTCGATCGTAAGCATTATATCATGTCCTATGCTGCCGCCCCCCACGTTTATTCCGCTTTCGTCCCGGACGATAGCGACAAACAGCGGCGTTTCATTCACCACAGTTCCGTCCCGAAATTCGGGAGTATTGAGATACATCGCCCGGATTTCCGGCCCGTCGGCGTCTTCGTTCGTCACGTCAGCCGTTCCCCCCACGGTGAAATTTTTGAAAGCTCCGTTAGCCTCCGTTTTATTGTCGTCATTCACGGCATAGAGGGAGATTTTCCCGTTTTGGTAGGAATAAAAAATATCTTTAGGAACGGTAAATGTGAACGAAAATTCGCCGTTACGTACGGAATCATTGCCGATATGTATGATATTGGGGTAATCGAAGTATGTGAATTTTTTGCCCGTACCGTTATTGTCTAACGTCGTGATCTGCTCCCGGCTGTCAAAAACGGAAACGGACATTCGCCCGTTGAAGTTCTCCGCCGGGGTGCCGTCCGGGGCGTTCACCTTTCCTTTTACGGTGACCTTTTCGAGAGCTTTGAAGTTTGCGGGTACGCCGGAAACAGGCTGTCCGTTTATTTCCGTTATCTCCATGTTGTATTCATCGGGATAGGCGAGCGTTAAAGCCGGGTCTCCGAGTAAGATAAAACTCATTATTTTCTGGTTTGTACCGCTGCCCGTGCTTTTGAACGTATTTTTTGAATTTTTCATCACATCGCCGAGCGTCCGGTGGCGTCCGTCTTTTTTCTCAAACAGATTCGTCAGGAACAGCCTGTTTATCCGTAGATTTTCAGTACTGTATGCGACACGCGCCGTCGTATACAAAGCGATGCCTCCGCTTCTCCTGTTCAGAAGAACGTCTTCGCCGGCGGAAACAGCCATGGCGTCGAAAGGCGCAAAATCGCACGAAGCCGTTATCCAGAGCGGGAGGTTCGGATAAGTCGCGTTGTTGATGTCCGCCTGTGTCATTACCTTTTCTTCCGACCATGAGTTGGCATCTCCGTGTCCGGTGTAGTTAATCAAAAATACCCCTTCTTTCAGTGCCTTTTGAATGTTGGTGCGAATATCCGGGTAAGTAGGTTTACCGCCCGAATTGCCTTTTTTGAATGCATCAAAGAACAGTTTTCCGGAGACATACATGGGATGTGATTCTTCCATGTACTGGGTCAGGGTATAGGATTCGTTCATGTGGTTTGTGTTGTGTCCGTCAACGGAATTTCCGTCGTCTGCGACAAAACACAGTTTATTTTTCCATGGGCCGCGATTTGAATTTTCGATATATGAAATCACTTTATCCACAACGTCTTTTGCCTGTGTGACCGTGATAACCGGGAAACGCCCTATACCCAGACACAGTGTAGCGCCGATCGGGTCGGCGCCTTCATTGTCAAGCAGGAAGCCGAAGTAATCGTCGGACACGTATGAAGCTTCGCCTGTGGTTTCGACCGACTGGTAAGTGACGATATAATTATCGGACGAATTTTCCCATATTTTGGTAAGTTTCCGGTTGTCGAAACGGCCGTCGCCGAACAGCAGCAAGTATTTGGGCGCATCGCTGTCGGACGTTTTGCGGTCGTAAAACATTTTCATAAAGCGGCGGATAGCCGTAGCTTCCTGTCCGCCGCTCGAGAACTCGTTGTATACCTGTTCGGGCGTTACTACGGCGACCGTAAGGCGGTCGTGCGAACGGTGAACGTTCGCTAACCGTTCGGCATCCGAAGCAAATATTTTCGGAGCCAGTATGATCATGTCCGTTTGTTCCATGCCGTGCAGGTTTTGCGGCGCTACTTCGCCGACTTCCGCCGGCGAGGGCAGGTTTTTATCCGATACGTCGACCATTGCAAATTCGCGCAGATTCCCTGCCGGTATCGAAAAAGAGAGATCCGTCCCGTTCCGTTCCGCTTCGATTTTTCGCATCGGGAATCCTTCCGTCACGTCAAAAACGATTATGTCGGACGAAGCGTTTTTGATATGGAAGCGTGAAGCTTTGTTTTCGGATTCGATGCAGCGGAAAAGCGTACAGGAGCCGTAAGGTTGCAGCCGGCGTTTCATCTGCAGGCGTATATAGTCCAAGTGGCTTGTCTGCTGCCCAAGGCTGAATGATATGTTCACCGTTGTATTTTCGTTTTTTTCCCCTTTCCAGGCCACTTCCTTCGAGGCGTTTATGGCGGCAACGTAAGAGTTTGTGTTTTGATTGATTGTAGCGCTTGCGAGTTTGACGCCGTCGGCGCTCATTGTCACGACGCCTGTTCCCGATTTGACTTTTGCCACAAAGCAAAAAGCCGCTTTCCCGTCGTCGCCGGTGATACCGGGAATCGAAAACGGGAAATCCATGGATGTTCTCACGTCAAAACTCTCTCCGAAAAGGTCGCGTCCGGAGTAGGGGCGTCCGGGATTGGTGACGGACACCAGTTCCTGTTCGTGAAGCATGTAATCGTCGAAGGTTTCCAAATCGACCGGGTCGGCGCCTTCCGAAGGGACGGATGCGGCTTCGTTTGTTTCCGTAGCGTCGGTAACGAAATAGTATCCGAGCGTAGCATATACGTTGTTTTTATGATAGAAACTTTTATTGCCGGAACTATACGTCCATTTTACCGTCCCTTTCCCGTAAAAAAGCAGGTAATCGCTGCCTCTCCATACCGCTACGGAGGGGACGTCGTCAACGTATTCCCTTTTTGAGAAATCTTCTTCCACAGGCCACCCGCCGTAACCGTGAATGGAAACTTTCGCCGGATCCGGGAATCCCATTTTTTTCAGTTCCGAATAGGTCAGTTTGTAAATACCTGTCTTTTCAACGCTTATTTTCACCCATTTGCCTTCCGATAAGGCGGATTTTGTCGCATAACGGGATGCATCGGCACGGGCAGAGGCCGACGCCGTGACGCATAAAAGTAATATGAATAATGTTCGTCTCATAAAAAAACTCCTTTCTTGCCGGATTAACGCCGGAACACATCACGGGATGTGTTTCAACGCACGTAAAAGTCCAATAATTTGCGGTTTCCCACATATCCCTGCAGATGATTCCCTATACTGACCGTTCCCACTCCGGCAGGCGTTCCCGTGTATATAAGATCACCCATTTTCAACGTAAAGAAACGGCTTGCATAAGCAATTATTTTGTCTGCCGGGAAAATCATGTCCGCCGTATATCCTCTCTGTACCGTTTTTTCGTCGATATCAAGATGAAAATCCAGATGCCGGATGTCGCCGGCTTCGCTCAGGGGAATAAAATCACCCGTTACGGCAGACCCGTCAAACCCTTTGCTTATTTCCCAGGGCAACCCTTTTTTCCGTAAATCCGTCTGCAGATCGCGCGCCGTAAAATCTATTCCCACCGTCACTTCGTCATAATAGCGGTGGGCAAACTGTTCTGCAATATTTTTACCGATTCTGTTGATTTTTACGACGACCTCTGTTTCATAATGAATATCCGACGAAAAATCGGGTATGAAAAAAGGTTTTCCGTTCTTCAGCAACGCCGAGTCGGGTTTCACGAAAATAACCGGTTCCGGTAATAATAACGGATTATGCATCTCTTTATTGTGATTTGCATAATTCATTCCTGCGGCAATGATTTTCATTTCTGTTAATTGTTGGAATTTTCATTCATTCGATTGAACATAACGGCCAAATGGGCATAAATGGACGTATTCTGGACGACAATATTCTCCGGCACACGGATTCGGAACGGGGTAAAATTCCATAATGCTTTGATGCCGTTTGCCACGATAAAGTCGGTTGCCTCCTGTGCATTTTCCACAGGTACGGTGATAATGGCGATCGTTGCCCCGTATTTCTTTTGTTTTTCGGGGAGAGTGTTCATCGGGAAGACGGGTATTCCGTCGATTTCTTTTCCGGTAACATCCGTGCGTATGTCGAATCCGGCGACGATTTCGACGCCATACTGGTTAAGTCCCGAATCTCTCATAAGCGCAGCCCCGAGCTGTCCTACGCCGAACAGGAACGCTTTATGCCGTGACGTGAATCCAAGGAAATTTTCCAGTATATTGATCAGCGCATTGATTTCGTATCCCACGCGCGTTTTACCGGATATATTGACAAATGACAAATCTTTGGCGACTTGGCTTGCATCGACGTTTATTTCTTTGGCGATTTGAGTGGACGAAACGACCGTGTCACCTTTTCCCTTCAGCAGTTTTACGTATGCCAGATACCAAGGCAACCGCCGAAGAGCAGGTTCGGGAATTTTGCCGTAATATTTCAAGTCGTCATTTGTCATATTGTTTTATTCAAGACTGTTCATGTGGTTTTTCAACGGGTTTGAATACATTTCAAGAATCTTTGTCCTCAGGAAAATTTCGTCTTTGTCCGGGAGGTCTATTTTATCAATTTGTTTTTGCAGATAAGTTTCGAAGAGCATTTTATCCCGCAGGTCGTAATTCGTCCTGAAATACACGCTGTGGTGCAACAAATCGTACGCCACATAATTGCAGGGATAGAAGCGGTAATGCTTGTATATTTCCTTATCTATAATTTCGGCTATCCTTGTTATCAATACGTTTTTATCGAGCTTTGCGTTTTCGAGCAGGGCAAGTTTGTCGTTTATCGGCGAACCCAACGTGAAATGAACGCGTCCTTTGTTATTGAGCAATCCCGTTTCCATGTTGAACAGGTCGTCCCGTTTGCTTTTCACGAAATCGGGATTATCCCGTTTCTGCTGAAATTCCTTTGCTTTAAGGAAGTCGCACGGGTCGTATTCGTAAGATATGGCAATGGGGACAATGTTGAGATCCATCAGATTCTTCAGGATATTATCCTTATATTGTCCGGCCATATTGAGCATTTTGAGTACGCTGTTTTGCGTCTGGTCGTTGGAATCTTTAGCCCTGCCTTCGCGTTGCGCTATCCACACGGATTCCTTTGAATCTTTAATCGTATGGTGGATATAGGCGGACAGTTGCCGGCTCGCGTCGAGCAGTTGGCGAACGGGTATGTCCCGTTTGACGATGAAACAGTTGTTAAGCTTGATGACCAGATCGATCCACGGGTGGATCAGCAGATTGTCGCCTATTGCTATTTGTGTCATGCCGTGCCCGATGTCGAGGAGCAGGGCGTTGAGGAACGCTGCGTCAAGGACGATATCGCGGTGATTGGATATGAACGTACAGGGCGTTTTCGGCACACGACTGCGCCCGGATATGGTAAGCGAAAATGTCGTCGCTTTCGCAATCCGCATCACCGCATTATACGCGAGAATTGTCTTAAATTCTTCTTTTGTCTTGCATTTACGCATGGATTCTGTAAACTGTTCCCAATTTATGTCGGGCATTATATACCTTAATGCATTCCTGAACCCTTCCGAAGCTGCAAGACTTTCAATCGCATCGTGTACTTCGTCATTGTTAAGAGGACGAATGTCATCAAAATTGTATTTCGAATAATCTATGCTCATCATTAATACCGGATTAAAGTCACAAACTTACAAATGTTATTTGAATATAGTACATCTTTAACCTTTTTTTATATTATCCATTCTCTATGATTTCGGTCATAACGTCCTTGATATCAAGCCCTGCGGCGCGTATTTGCTGCGGTATGAAACTGGTAGCCGTCATGCCCGGGGTTGTATTTATATCCAGAAGTACGGGATTTTGGTCATGGGGGATGATGTAATCTATCCGTATGATGCCGCGTGCGCCTATGATGTCGTATATCTCCAGCGTTTGACGCTGTACGTTTTCCGTCAGTTCTTTTGATATGCGCGCCGGTGTTATTAACCGTTCTTGGCCGTTGTATTTCGCGTCGTAATCAAAAAAATCGTTGTCCGTCAGGACTTCCGTTATCGGGAAAACAACCTGTTCGGTCTTTGTCTCGTAACAGCCGCACGTGATTTCCGTACCGTCAATAAAACGTTCGACGATCACTTCGTGTCCTTCCGCAAATGCCTTTTCTATGGCCGGTTCCAGCTGTGAGGCTTCTTTTACTTTGGTCGTACCGAGACTGCTTCCGCCTTCGTTGGGCTTTACAAAAACGGGCAATCCTAACTTGTTTATAATACTTCCGGTGTCGATTTCCTGCCCCTCCGTAAGACGTATCGAATCGGCAACGTGAAAGCCGAGGCTCTTCAGAAACTGATTGTTCATATATTTGTTGGAAGTCAAGGCTCCGGCAAGTACGCCGCATGACGAGTAGGGGACGCCCAGCATGTCGAAATACCCCTGGAGCCGTCCGTCTTCTCCCGGACGTCCATGGATCGTGATGTAGGCATAGTCGAATTTGATTTTTTGACCGTTTACCGCGAAGCTGAAATCGTTTTTGTCGACGTCCACCGCAGCGCCGTCCGGCATGTTTACTTTCCATTCACTGTTTCTTAACGTGACGATATACAGCTTGTAACGCTCTTTGTCTATAAAACCGTACAGCCCCTCTGCGCTTTTTAAAGAGACATCATATTCGGAAGAATCGCCTCCGGCTACAATTGCAACATTTTTCATTATATTCTAACTTTAACTGTATTTTATTTTCATACTTAACATCCATATTTTGTCATTCCGCACGGCAATATTTCCGCCAGCGTTCCGTAAGCTGTTGCATGTCGGGCGGTATTTCGGAATCGAAAAACATTTCTTCGCCGGTGGCCGGGTGCACGAAACCGAGCGTTTTCGCGTGTAAGGCCTGTCGCGGGCAAACTTCAAAGCAGTTACGTATAAACTGTTTGTATCCCGACGATTGCAGCCCTTTGAGGATTACGTTGCCGCCATACCGCTCGTCATTAAAGACCGGGTGTCCGATATGTCGCATGTGGGAGCGGATCTGGTGTGTCCGTCCCGTTTCGAGGCGACATTCCACGAACGAAACATACCCGAATTTTTCCAGAATATGATAATGTGTAACGGCATGTTTTCCCTGTTCTCCGTCGGGAAAAACGGCCATAACCGTTCTGTCGCGCGGATCGCGTCCGATGTTTCCTTCGATACGTCCTTCCGTTTCTTTCGGGATGCCCCATATCAGGGCGACGTATTTGCGCTGTGCTGTTTTATTGAAAAATTGCAGACCAAGGTTTGTTTTCGCTTCCGGCCGTTTGGCTATGACGAGAAGCCCCGAAGTGTTCTTGTCGATGCGATGTACAAGTCCGACGCCCGGATCTTTCGGGTCATACATCGGGTCGTCTTGCAGGTAATACGCCAGACCGTTCACGAGCGTACCCTGATAGTTCCCGTGTCCGGGATGTACGACTAATCCGGCCGGTTTGTTTACGACAAGCAGTTCGCCGTCTTCATAAACAATATCCAGGGGGATATTTTCGGGTATTATTTCAAATTCGAAGCGGGGGCGTGACATCATGATCGTTATCACATCCATCGGCTTGACGCGGTAATTGCTTTTTACGGCGCTCCCGTTGACGAATATGCAGTTTGCTTCGGCGGCTAACTGTATACGGTTGCGGCTGGTATTCGTCAGCCGGTCGGTAAGGAATTTGTCGATGCGCAGTAGCGACTGGTTTCTGTCGGCGGTAAAGCGAAAATGTTCATACAATTGATTTTCCTTTTCCGGTAAAAGGCTTTCGTCGCTGTCCTCTTCGGGATCGAACAGGTCGTCGCACTGCAATATGTCTTCTGTTTCTTCCGGATATGTCATGACTAAAACCAGCTTTCATCACCGCCGATGATTTCTTCTATAATGTTTTCTAAAGAATCACTTTCCGGCGGCAGCATGTTGCCGTCGCTTACGACTAAGATAAGTTTGGCTGTCAGCGGCACGTGCGCGCCGCTACCGAGCATCTTGCCTTCGTATTCTATGCCCAGCGTAAGGTCGCGAAATTCGCCGGACACATATTTATGCTCCACATCTTTAAACCCGCGTGCGTTCAGCAGCGCGTATGCCTGGCGAAAAGATATGTCCGTAATATCGGGAACGGGGACTGTCTTCTCCGTTTTGGCATTGACGGTGATGTAAACGATTCGGTTCTTTTTGACTTTGGAGTTCGCCTCCGGCCGCAGTTCGACGATTGCGCCGGGCGCTTTTTCTTTTGTAAAGACGGAATCGGCAACGATATAGCGCAACATGTTCTGTTCAAAGAACGGGGCGGCATCTTTTACCTGAAGCCCTCTTACGTCGGGTACGCGGACGGCCTGGTTATGATTCGTATATGAATCGAGACTTTTCAGTATGATATAAATGATCAGGCATATAAGCAACGCTACGGCCAACAGGTGGACGTATATGGGTAACCTGAATATTCTGTTGATAAAAGAGCTCATCTATACCATAACGTTCTCAGTTTGTATACTCGTCGGAGACCGTCAGTTTGGCGCGACCTTTTGAGCGGCGGGCGGCAAGTACTCGGCGACCATTGGCCGTAGCCATACGTTCACGAAATCCGTGTTTGTTCTTTCTCTTGCGGTTAGAGGGTTGAAATGTCCTTTTCATTTTCTTCTGTTTTTTATATTGTTATTATATCATTTCTTATCCCAAATAGGCCCTCCTGCGATTACGCCGGCCAGGGCTTGATACTTAGAATCGGGCTGCAAATGTAGAGGTATTTTTTGAAATAACAAAAAATACGCTAATTCTTTTTTGACGCGCCGGAGAAAAACAGGCTTGCAAAACAACAAAAAAATACACTCGATTGAAAAAAAATTCGTTTTTTTATTGCAAAATTGAAATCTGTGTTTATCTTTGCGGCCACTATCAGTAACATTAACGTACGTGTTAG
>JAITDQ010000149.1 GCA_031282485.1 Tannerella sp.
AAACTGCCCCTGATCAACTCTTTCTGCAAGCATTGAGCTATCCGGTGCGCATCTTTCACATCGCTCTTGCGACCGAGCAGCTGTTTGATAAAATACGGATTGGCCGGCTTTAACGAAAAATCCGATTCTAATACCTGCCAAACGGGTTGCCGGTAGATACTTGTGCTTTCCATCGCTACCCTGCCACAACCATACTTCACCGGCGTATCCCGCAACCTGTCGAGTTCCGGGGTAAGCGTCCCATAACGCTCCTCTAAAATTTTTTCACCCTGTGCATCCAATATACACGCAAATACGCTATCTTTGTGCACGTCAAGACCACAACATCTGTCTATAAACTTACATTTTAATTGTCAAACAATTAGTTAATTAAAGCTACAAAGATAGCAATTGTACCTCGAGTACGGAAGTAAGCGTGACAGGGTGGTCTTGATTTTTATTTCATGCGCTTGGAAAAAACAAGTTTTTCATGTAATTTTGCAATACGAAAAATAAAAGGATATGAAACAACGGATTTATATTGATACATCGGTGATTGGCGGATATTATGACGCAGAGTTTGAACCGGCAACGAAACAGCTCTTTATGCGCATTGAAAATAAAGAGTTTGATGTTTATTTTTCCGAAATAAACGAAGCGGAGCTAATCAATGCGCCTCAGCAGGTAAAAGCGGTGAAAGACCTTATTCCGGCGGATTGCTTTCATTACATTGAAATGACGGATGAAACAAAAACGTTGGCATTGTTCTATATCACCGAAAAGGCCTTGGGTCAGGCAAGCAGAAACGACGCTTACCATATTGCGCTGGCTTCGGCAAATCGAATTGACTGCCTGATTAGTTGGAATTTCAGGCATATTGTAAACTATGACAAAATCAGAATGTTCAATGCCATCAATATGCGTTTGGGATACCCATTGATTGATATACGTTCACCATTAGAATTTTTAAAGACATGAAAGAAGAAATCAAAAAAAAGGAGAAAGACTTTGATACGGTAGCCTTTTTCCGCTCCGTAAAGGAGAAAATGGCGAAAGCCACCGAAGGAATGACCTTGCAGGAAGAACGGGATTATTGGAAACTTTTGCGCGAAGGGAAAGTGAAATTAATGTAGAGATTCGTCAGCGTTACCTCTGCGACATTTCCTTTTCCAGCGCTTCGACAGCTTTTTCCCATTTATCCATAGCATCCGACAATTCGTTTTTTAACTTTTCATGCTCGGTATATAACGAAGTGTCGGCGGCGCCTTCCGGTGTTGTCATGCGGGATTCAAGTGCGGATATTTTTGCCTCGGCCTCAGCGATATGCTGTTCGGTTTCGGCGACCGTTTTTTCTAATTTACGGATAAGGCGCGCCTGTTCCTTTTGTTCATCATACGAAAGTTTGGCGTTCGCGTTTCCTTCTTCACGACCGGTTTTGTTATCGGGAAGACGGATTTGTTCGCCACCGGCCGTTGGCGGATTATTTTGCATGACGGCAGAGGCGGCGGCAGTGACGGTTGTAACAGCGTCGGCGGCTGTTTTTCGTTCCAGCTCCCGGAGGTTTTCGATTTTTTTATATTCGAGGAAATCATATATTCCGCTGAGGTGTTCCCTTACGCGTTTGTTACCGAATTCGTATACTTTGTCTACGAGGCCGTCGAGAAACTCCCGGTCGTGCGATACAACGATTACCGTGCCGTCAAAATCCAGCAGTGCGCTTTTAAGGACATCTTTTGAACGCATGTCGAGATGATTCGTCGGCTCGTCGAGTATCAGCAGATTGACCGGTTCGAGCAGCAAACGGATCATTGCAAGGCGGCTTTTTTCGCCGCCGGACAGCACTCTTACCTTTTTATCGGAAGCTTCGCCGCCGAACATGAACGCTCCGAGTATGTCGCGAATCTTTGTGCGGATATCACCCTGCGCAACATAGTCGATTGTTTCGAAGACGGTCTTATTTTCGTCCAGCAACTGTGCTTGGTTTTGCGCGAAATATCCGATTTTCACGTTGTGTCCTAATTTAAGCATCCCTTCATAGTCGGTGATTTCGTCCATTATGCATTTGACGAGCGTTGATTTGCCTGCGCCGTTTTTCCCGACAAAAGCGACTTTGTCGCCGCGGTTAATCGTAAACGTGGCTCCGGCAAAAACAAGATGGTCGCCATACCGTTTTGACAGGTTTTCCATGATTACCGGATATGATCCGGAACGTGGCGCGGGAGGAAATTTGAGGCGCAACATTGCATTATCTTCTTCGTCGATTTCGATACGTTCAATCTTTTCAAGCTGTTTTATCCGCGACTGTACCTGTATGGCTTTGGAGGCTTTGTAGCGGAACCGTTCGATAAAAGCCTCCGTGTCGGCCAGCATTTTTTGCTGGTTTTCATACGCGCGCGTCTGCTGTTCGCGCCGTTCTTTGCGAAGGACGACGTATTCATCGTATTTTACTTTGTAATCGTAGATGTGTCCGAGTTCTATTTCGAGCGTGCGCAGGGTTGTGTTGTTTATGAACGCACGGTCGTGCGAAACGAGAATAACGGCGTTAGCCCGTGTCGCGATAAATGTTTCCAGCCACTGGATGGATTCGATATCCAAGTGATTGGTCGGTTCGTCAAGAAGCATAACATCCGGTCGGCGGAGCAAAAGTTTTGCCAGTTCGATGCGCATGCGCCACCCGCCGCTGAACTCTGACGTCGGGCGGTCGAAGTCTTCGCGCGTAAAACCCAGTCCGAGCAACGTGCGTTCAAGTTCCGCGTGATAATTTGTCCCGCCCATCATTTGGAACTGTTCGGACAGCGACGTCACACGGTCAATAAGGTTTCGGAACGCATCGGAATCGTAATCCGTACATTCGGAAAGCTTCGCGTTAAGACGGTCTATTTCATTTTCCGTTTCGTGAATATGTTCAAAAGCCTGTTCCGCTTCTTCCCGTACCGTCCTCGTATCGGACAGCTGCATTTCCTGCGGCAAGTATCCGATGGTTGTTTCCCGCGGAATACCGATTGAACCTTTTGTCGGCGTTTGCATCCCCGCTATGATTTTCATCAGCGTCGACTTGCCCGCTCCGTTTTTCCCGACAAGCGCAATGCGGTCTTTTTTATTTATTACAAAAGAGATGTTATCCAACAATGTAAAACCGCCAAATTCAACGGTTAATCCTTCGATTGAAATCATAATTATGGTTGAGTTATTAAAAAAAACACACGGAATTTTGCGGCAAAGTTATAAGTTTTGTTTGTCTTGGCAAAATTTATACTATATTTGCCCCGGATATGAAAGAAACAACCTTTTTAACAGATAAATTTATGAAGAGAAATTGGATAGCCGGTCTGATGTTTGCGGTTTTATATGGTAATGGCGTTTCGGCTCAGTCGCCGGAAACGCCGTACTGGCAGGATGTGCAGGTGGTAGCCGTCAATAAGGAAAAACCGCGAACCGAGTTTATGAGTTTTGCAGACAGTAATACTGCGTTGAGTTCCGTCTTTGAAAAAAGCCCTTTTTACAAATCACTGAACGGGACATGGAAATTCTTCTTCACGGATGCTTACAAAAATCTGCCTGCCGGCATCACATCGGCTGATGCGGACGTATCATCGTGGAAAGACATTACCGTTCCGGGCAACTGGGAAGTCCAGGGCTACGGAGTGGCTATTTATACGAACCACGGTTATGAGTTTAAAGCGCGTAATCCGCAGCCGCCTCTGCTGCCGGAAGAAAATCCCGTCGGGGTGTACCGGCGTGAGTTCGAAGTTCCTGCAGAATGGGACGGGCGCGACGTCTATCTTCATATCGGCGGGGCTAAATCCGGGCTGTATGTATATATTAACGGTAAGGAAGCCGGATATAGCGAAGATTCCAAAAACCCGGCAGAGTTTCTTATCAATCCGTATATACAGCCGGGGAAAAACATCCTTACCCTGAAGATTTTCCGCTGGAGTACGGGTTCCTATCTCGAATGTCAGGATTTCTGGCGCATAAGCGGTATAGAGCGCGATGTTTACCTTTGGTCGCAGCCGAAAATTGCGGTGAATGATTTCCGTGTGATATCAACGCTTGACGATGATTACAGGAACGGCTTGCTGAATCTTGCCGTAGACATCAAAAACCATACGGAGGAAACAAAGAATGTCACGGTCGGTTATGAATTGTCGGACGATAAAGGCCGGATTGTCGCGTCGGCGGAACAGGATTTATGGGTTTCCGCAGGTTCATTGCAGACATTTTCGTTCGACAAAACGCTGGAAAACGTGTTGCCGTGGAGCGCCGAATATCCGAACCTGTACCGTCTGTTTATAACGGTTAAAACGGATGACCGGGTGACGGAGGCTGTGCCTTATACGGCAGGTTTCCGCCGCGTGGAAATCAGGGAGATTGACCGGAAAGACGAAAACGGGAAAAACTATACGGTTTTTCTTTTCAACGGTCAACCCGTTAAATTCAAAGGCGTAAATATTCATGAGCATAATGAGAAAACGGGACATTACGTTACGGAAGAACTCATGCGCCGTGATTTTGAGATTATGAAGCAAAACAACCTCAACGCCGTTCGCCTGTCGCACTATCCGCAAAGCCGCCGTTTTTATGAATTATGCGATGAATACGGCCTGTATGTCTATGACGAAGCGAATATAGAATCGCACGGCATGTACTACAACCTGCGCAAAGGCGGCTCACTGGGGAATAATCCCGAATGGCTGCTTCCTCATCTTGACAGGACGGTGAATATGTATGAACGTAATAAAAATCATCCGTCCCTGACGATCTGGTCGCTCGGAAACGAGGCCGGTAACGGATATAATTTCTACCGGACATATCTTTACATTAAAAACCGGGAAGAAGGCGGCATGAACCGTCCGGTCAACTACGAGCGAGCTTTGTGGGAATGGAATACCGACATGTATGTGCCGCAGTATCCGAGTGCAGAGTGGCTGGAGCGTACCGGCAGGGAAGGCAGCGACCGTCCGGTTGTGCCGTCGGAATATTCCCATGCCATGGGTAATTCGTCCGGCAATCTTTGGGACCAGTGGGAAGCTATCTATAAATATCCCAACCTGCAGGGTGGATTTATCTGGGACTGGGTCGATCAGGGTCTGCTGGAAAAAGATGAAAACGGCCGCCCGTTCTGGGCTTACGGCGGAGACTACGGCGTTGACCGGCCAAGCGACGGAAACTTTTTATGCAACGGACTTGTCTGCCCCGATCGCACGCCTCATCCCGCCATGGCGGAAGTGAAATATTCATATCAGAACGTCGGTTTCGAACTTGTTGACGCCGCCACAGGCAAGGTGCGCGTAACAAACCGTTTCTATTTCACTCCGCTCGATGATAAATATAAAGTCGTATGCCGCCTGATGAAAGACGGCAAAACGGAAAAAGAGAAAGTGTTACCGCTCAATATTAAACCGCAGGAATCGGAAACGGTAAATACGTTTGATTTAAAAGCGTTGAATCCGGTTGAATCTTCAAGCGAATATTTCCTTAACTTTTCGGTTGTCACGACGGTGAACGACGGTTTGATTCCCGCCGGCCATGAAATAGCCTGCGACCAATTCATCGTACCGGGCGGTGTTTTCAAAAAAACGTATAAGGCGGGCGGAGCAAAACTCAGCATATCGGATGAAGGCGATGAAATCGTCGTTTCGTCGTCGAAAGTGAAGTTTGTTTTCGACAGGAAAAGCGGTCTTGTCACTTCATATAAAGTCGGCGGGACGGAATATTTTGATGAAGGATTCGGCCTGCAACCCAATTTCTGGCGTGGCCCGAATGACAATGATTACGGAAACGGCATGCCGGAGCGCGAACAGATATGGAAGCAAAGCAGCCGGAATTTTAATGTTACGGACGCCGTCGCTGCCCCGGAAAATGATAATGCTTTGGTGAAAGTCACCTACCTCTTGCCCGCAGGTAACCTGTATATCGTCGGTTATAAGATTTATCCTGACGGCGCAGTCAACGTGTCCGCACATTTTACGTCAACGGGAATGAACGCTGCGGAAACGGAAATATCGGAATCTACGCGTACGGCGACGTTTTCACCGGGAATGGAGGCGGCTCGCAAGGATGCCTCCCGACTCAATGTCCCGCGTATCGGAGTGCGTTTCCGCGTTCCCGTTACGATGAATACGGTCAATTATTTCGGTCGCGGCCCGGAAGAAAACTATTGGGACAGGAAAGCCGGTACGCCTGTCGGTTTATATCAGGCAAAAGCCGATGACCTGTATTTCCCGTATGTCCGCCCCCAGGAAAACGGCCACCATTGCGATACGCGTTGGCTGTCGCTGACCGCCGGGAAAGGCCGGGGTCTGCTTGTCGTGGCAGACAGTCTCATTGAATTTAACGCTTTACGCAACACGATAGAAGATTTTGACGACGAAGAATATACAAATTTACCGCGCCAGTGGAATAATTTCTCACCCGAGATGATAAGAGACCGCAACGAATCGGATGCAAAGAACAAATTACGCCGCCAGACGCATATCAACAACATCTCGCCGCGAAATTTTGTTGAGGTTTGTGTTGATATGAAGCAACAGGGTGTGGCTGGTTACAACAGCTGGGGCGCACGTCCCGAACCGGCGTATTCACTGCCGGCAAACCGCGATTATAAATGGGGATTCACGCTTGTTCCCGTAAATAACGTGTCGGAAGCACCCGCAAAGAGTAAGTTTAAATATTAGAAATAATATTTAAATTACCTGTTTTGTTATTTTTAAGAAAGGAGAATGTCGATGAAGATATGCTCCTTTTATTTTATTCCGGGTAAAATTTACCCTCAATATTATTTTTATTACTCAAAAAATAATTATCTTTGCGGGTCGTTTCACGCTATATTTTTATGATTATAGCGGATTTGTATGTATATGGAAAAGATAGTTGAACATGTCGAACGCTTGTTATTATGGCACGATTGCGTTATAATACCTGATTTTGGGGGCTTTGTCCTTCAATCGGTTCCGGCTGTGTATACGGGCGATGAACATTTATTCATTCCGTCCCGTAAGGAAATCGTCTTCAATCCGACATTGACGCATAACGACGGACTGTTGACGGAATCATACATGCAGGAATATGCGGTGGATTTTAATGAAGCCCGGATGTATGTCGGAGCCGATGTGCTTGGTTTGAAAGAAAATCTGGATGACGGTTCGCACATACAGTTTGGCCGGATTGGCATGTTCGTAAAAGAGGATGACCGTATCATCTTTATACCTGCCAAAAACAGCAATGAATTGTTCTGTACATCATCTTACGGATTGCCTGTATTTCACTATCTTTCGCTTGCTGCGCGCCGGCCGGCCGTTAATGCCGTCGTTCCGGCGGCGGCTGCCCCCGGAGAAGGACCGGCAGAAACGAACGATCGGGAAAACAAGGTTCAATCCGGTAACATTCTTTATACCATACCCGTTACCCGCACATTTATGCGTGTATTCGTCGCCGCAGTGGCAACGGTAGTCATATTCTTTTTAATATCTACGCCGGTGACGGATGTGAACAGCGCTTCCTATTCGGCCGGTTTTGTGCCGCGGGAAATAATGCCTGTGAAATCCGCCGACGAGAGCGTTTCCAACGCATTTGCGGCATCCGGAACGATGACTTTCCGTCCTGTGGACAAGCCGGCGACTAATAAAGAAACTTCGGAAACAAAACCCGAAACTTCGGAGATAAAACCGGAAGTGAAACCGGAAACGACTGCCCCCATGACGAAGTCACCGGCAACGTCATCACCGGCGGAGAAATCGTCCATGACGAAGTCACCGGCAGCTTCATCATCCGCAGCGAAATCATCATCAGCTTCATCGTCCGTAGCGAAATCATCCGCGACGAAATCACCGGCCACACAGCCGTCTTCGTCCGTGGGAACGTCATCAAAAGCTGTTCCGGGTAAATATTACGTGATTATCGGAAGTTTTGACACCGGCAGACGGGCGCAGACCTATATTCGTGGTTTGAAAGGAGATGTCGCCGCCAACGCCGGCATCATTGAGAGTGACGGCAAAATACGCGTGTACGCACAACAGTTTTCCAGTGAGAAAACGGCGCAGTCTTATCTGAGTAAGATTCGTCAAAATTCGAATCATCAACAAGCCTGGTTATATAAAGGACGATGAATTTGCCTGTTTTTCATAATACGTCAATGAATATACATAAATATATAGTGGAGATTAATTGGGTTTTATTAATATTAACAAATCAAAATATTAACTTATTAAATATATGGAAGAAGCAGAAGCAAAAGAAATGCTTTTCCCTGAATTTCCGCCCGTGTCTGCTCAACAGTGGACAGATAAGATTACAGCCGATCTTAAAGGGGCGCCATTCGGGAAAAAAATGATTTGGAAAACAGGCGAAGGATTTGACGTAAATCCTTTTTATTGCGCCGAAGACATTGAGGGTATGGCGACAACAACATCGCTGCCCGGAGAGTTCCCGTATGTGCGCGGGACAAAAATCAGTAATTCATGGCTTATACGTCAAGACCTGAATGTTACCGACTGCAGGGAGGCAAACGGGAAAGCAAGGAAATTAACGGCTGAGAGTGGCGTTACATCATTAGGTTTCCACCTGAAAGGCGACGCGGTTAATGCAGCTAATATAGCCCTGCTGCTTGACGGTATTTGTCCTGAAAAAACGGAACTTAATTTTAAGACATGTAACCGTAAAACCGTTGAATTGATTGGTATCCTTGCCGGCCTGTTCAAAACGAAAGGTGCGGATGTTGCAAAATGTCGGGGTTCCGTTGCGTATAATCCGTACAAAAGACTTTTGGTCAACGGTGTTGCGTCGGGCGACGAGTGGGTGAACGAGACGGTGGCCGTTGTTAAAGCAGGCGAGACATTGCCCGGATACCGCGTACTTGCGGTTGACGCCTGTCTCCTGAACGACGCAGGCTCGTATGTCGCGCAGGAGCTTGGATATGCTCTTTCGTGGGGAAATGATCTGATCGCAAAACTGTCGGAAGCAGGATTGCCGGTTGAGGTGATTGCCAAAAAGATAAAATTTAATTTCGGTATATCTTCCAATTATTTCATGGAAATAGCGAAATTTCGTGCTGCCCGCTGGTTATGGGCGGAAATTGTGAAAGCATGGCATCCGGTTTGCGACGCGCCGGATTGCAGTGGCGACGACTGCGACAAAGACGAATTTTGCGCCTGTGCCTGCAAGATGAAAGTACACGCACGCACGTCGGCATGGAATCTTACGGTTTTCGACGCTTATGTGAATTTGCTTCGTACGCAGACGGAAGTAATGTCCGCCGCTCTCGCAGGAGTAGATTCGATTGCGGTTTCGCCTTACGACGAAATATTTAAGACGTCCGACGATTTCTCCGAACGTATTGCGCGTAACCAGCAATTACTCTTAAAGGAAGAATGTCATTTCGACAAGGTTGCAGATCCTGCCGCCGGCTCATATTATATTGAATCGCTTACCCGGTTGCTGGCGGATGCGGCATGGCAACTCTTCCTTGACGTTGAAGACAGGGGCGGCTTTACAATCGCGGCAAACAACGGTGAAGTGCAGCAAGCCGTTAATGAATCGAACAAAGCCCGCAAGAAAATGATTGCTACGCGCCGGTTGACTTTGCTCGGAACAAACCAGTATCCTAATTTTACGGAAAAAGCGGGTGATAAAATCGACATTTCGGATTGCGCCTGCGACTGCGGTTGCGAAAATGAAGGCGGCGCTGTCGCCAAACTGGATTTCTCACGCGGTGCGGCAGACTTTGAAACGCTTCGTCTTGCTACGGAAAAAAGCGGTAAGAGGCCAAAGGTGTTTATGCTTACCATCGGAAATCTTGCAATGCGTCTGGCACGCTCTCAGTTCTCATCCAACTTTTTCGCCTGTGCGGGATATGAGATTATTGATAATTTGGGTTTTGGTACCGTAAAAGAAGGCATTGAAACTGCACGCGACAGGAAAGCGGATATAATTGTTCTTTGTTCAAGCGACGATGAATATGCCGCTTTTGCTCCCGAAGCATTTACGTTAATCGGTGATAAGGAATTATTTGTAGTAGCAGGTGCTCCGGCATGCATGGACGACCTGAAGGCGGTGGGAATTAATAACTTTATTAATGTAAAGAGCAATGTGTACGAAACATTGCAGATATTTAATCAAAAAATGAATATAGGGAGTTGAAAGATATGAGACCTGACTTTAAAAATATAGATATAAAATCCGGTTTTGCCGCTTTGAATGTGACGGAATGGAGCCGGTCAAAAGGCATCGAAGCCGGCTGGAACACGCCTGAACAGATACAGGTAAAATCCGTTTATACGAAAGATGACCTCGAAGGAATGGAACATCTTCATTACGCTGCCGGTATTCCGCCCTATCTGCGCGGCCCTTACAGCGGCATGTACGTTACACGTCCGTGGACAATCCGTCAGTACGCCGGATTCTCTACCGCCGAAGAATCCAATGCGTTTTATCGCCGTAATCTGGCATCCGGCCAAAAAGGTCTGTCCGTAGCGTTCGACCTTCCGACACACCGCGGTTATAATGCCGATAATCCCCGCGTAGTGGGCGACGTAGGAAAAGCCGGCGTGTCAATCTGTTCGCTCGAAGACATGAAAGTACTGTTCGACGGAATACCGTTGAACCAGATGTCCGTTTCCATGACGATGAACGGCGCCGTCCTACCCGTCCTTGCGTTTTATATCAATGCAGGCCTGGAGCAGGGCGCCAAACTCGAAGAAATGGCGGGAACCATTCAGAACGACATCCTGAAAGAATTCATGGTGCGTAACACGTATATTTATCCGCCCGAATTTTCGATGAAGATCATTGCGGATATTTTCGAATATACATCCCAAAAGATGCCCAAGTTCAACTCGATTTCCATTTCGGGCTACCACATGCAGGAAGCCGGAGCCACGGCCGACATCGAAATGGCGTATACGCTTTGCGACGGAATGGAATACCTTCGCGCCGGAATAAACGCAGGCATTGACGTCGACGCTTTCGCACCGCGCCTGTCGTTCTTCTGGGCAATCGGCATGAACCATTTTATGGAGATTGCCAAGATGCGTGCGGCGCGTATGCTGTGGGCGAAGATCGTTAAAAGTTTCGGCGCAAAAAATCCGAAGTCGCTGGCTTTGCGTACACACAGTCAGACGTCGGGCTGGTCGCTTACGGAACAGGATCCCTTTAACAACGTCGGACGTACCTGTATCGAAGCAATGGCTGCCACGCTGGGACACACACAATCGCTGCATACAAACGCGCTGGATGAAGCAATCGCTCTGCCGACCGACTTTTCCGCACGTATCGCGCGTAACACGCAGATTTATATTCAGGAAGAAACGCAGATATGCAGACAGATTGACCCCTGGGCAGGTTCCTATTATGTGGAAACGCTTACGAATGAGCTTGTGCATAAAGGCTGGGCGTTGATACAGGAGATTGAAAGCATGGGCGGCATGGCCAAAGCCATTGAAACGGGTCTTCCGAAAATGCGTATCGAAGAAGCGGCCGCACGCACGCAAGCCCGTATTGATTCGGGTGTTCAGACAATCGTCGGCGTAAACAGGTATCGCCTGGAAAAAGAAGATCCGATTGATATTCTGGAGATCGACAATACGGCTGTCCGTGAACAGCAGATTCAACGTTTAAAAGATTTGCGTGCCGGCCGTGACGAAGAAGCCGTAAAAAAAGCGCTGGCCGACATCACGGAATGTGCGCGTACGAAGCAAGGCAACTTGCTCGATTTAGCCGTTAAAGCGGCAGGACTTCGCGCTTCGCTGGGAGAAATTTCGGACGCCTGCGAAGAAGTATCGGGACGTTATAAAGCAATCATTAGAACAATAGCAGGAGTGTATTCATCAGAAACAAAAAACGACAGCGACTTTAAAATGGCCGTAGAACTGGCCGAAAAGTTTGCTAAGAAGGAAGGCCGCCAGCCCCGTATCATGATAGCTAAAATGGGACAGGACGGTCACGACCGTGGCGCCAAGGTGGTAGCAACGGGATATGCCGATTGCGGATTCGATGTGGATATGGGACCCTTGTTCCAGACACCCGAAGAAGCCGCCCGTCAGGCCGTTGAAAACGATGTTCACATATTAGGCGTATCTTCTCTTGCGGCAGGTCACAAAACACTTGTGCCGCAGGTGATAGCCGAACTGAAAAGACTGGGACGTCCCGATATCGTAGTGATAGCAGGCGGCGTCATTCCCGCACAGGATTATGATTTCCTCTACAAGGCAGGTGTGGCGGCCATTTACGGCCCCGGTACATCCGTGGCCAAAGCCGCCTGCCAGATGCTCGAAATGTTGTTGGCGGAATAACGGTTCTCATACGGGCTAAACTTGAAGCGACCGTCCGCCGTTTGTTTGCGGACAGTCGCTTTTTCTGCGTGCGCCGGATAAAAATTCCTGTCCGGTTCGGTTCAAAGATGTTGGATAATTCGAAAATTTGATTTATTTTTGCCTCCATAACAGGCGATAGGTTTTATTTCGCATGAAAAACTTTAGTTATTTGTTCAATTATGATAAAGGAAATGTTGTTAGTCGGTTTGGGAGGAGGCGCAGGGAGTATCCTGCGGTATTTAAGTTCCGTTTGTTCGGGTAAGATATTCCATGTGAATTTCCCGGCAGGGACTTTTTTTGTAAATATTCTCGGATGTTTTATTATAGGACTGTTAATCGGCCTTATTGAGCATCGGCAAATGCTGAATGTGAATTACAGGCTTTTGTTTATGACAGGGTTTTGTGGAGGTTTCACAACATTTTCCGCCTTTTCGGCCGAAAGTCTGAAACTGTTCGAATCCGGTAATTC
>JAITDQ010000154.1 GCA_031282485.1 Tannerella sp.
GGCAAAGCGGACAGTTCAAAGCATTCTGTTCCGCCAGCAGTTCCTTTTCCACCCATGCGATTTGCGCATCAATGAGTTCGGTGGCTTTGTACAGATAAACCGCCGCATTTTTTTCCCGACACTTCCGGCAGGGTCGCAAGTTCAACGCGGGTATATACAAGCGCGTCATGGTACGCTGCCTTATCGGAAAAGGCGGTTCTACTCCGAAATACGGATTCGACAAATTCGTCGTAGCCGTTTTTCAATACTTTGGCATCCCTGTCGATGCCCTTTTGTGAAGCGTCCTGCAATGCGAGGAATAACTTCGTTGGAATAAATCTTTTCATCTTGTTTAATATTTATAATTCAAAACAGAAACGACGGGGTTTATCCTCTGTTTTTCAGAAAAATCCGTTCCCTCTTCATCCCTGAAATATTTTTTATCTGTTATATTCACATTCTTTTTTTGAGTTTGAGGCAGGACAAAATAAAAGCCTTATGGATTTTTGTCATAAAGTCTTATTTTACGGTAACATGTCACTGCATTTTCCTTATTTTATTCTTCAAGACAGGTTTCTGTTTTTTGCATCCATCCAAGGTTTGTCATCATTTTGTCCATACCATAATATACCAGCGGCACAATCACCAGCGTCAGGAACATCGAGCTGATTAGTCCGCCGATAATCACCCATGCTATGCCGTTTTTCCATTCCGCGCCTGCGCCCTGCGCCAGAGCGATGGGCAGCATTCCGACAACCATTGCCAGTGTGGTCATCACTATCGGGCGGAAACGTTTACGGGTAGCTTCGAGCAGAGCGTTTTTCAATTCCATTCCTTCCGCTTTCATTTGATTGGTGAAGTCGACGACGAGGATGGCATTTTTCGCCACCAGCCCGATGAGTACAAGCAGCCCCAGCATGGTGAACAGGTTGAGGGTTTCCCCGGTCAGCGCCATTGCCAAAAATGCCCCGATAATTGCCAATGGGATGGAAAAGAGAACGACAAAGGGATAGACGTAACTGTTATAGAGCAAGACCATTATCAGGTAAACCAACAACAGAGAGATGACGATTGCCGTCATTATCGTCCCGAAAGCGTCATCCTGACCTTCCAGTTCACCGCCATGCTCAACAAGGATAGTTTCGGGCAGATTCATGCCGGCTATTATCCGGTCGATGTCGGCGCCAATTTCGCCGGTAGAACGTCCACCGGCCATGGAACCGACCGTGATGGAAGGTGCACGGTTACGCCGTTCCAGAATGGTTGCGCTTTCGTGTTCTTCGACGACGGCGAACTGTTTCAGTCTGACTGTTTGTCCCGAAGCATTGGGCAGCGGGAAATTTTCAACATCCTCGATACTTTTCCGGTCGAAGCCGTCGAGACGGATATTCATCGCGTATTCATATTGTCCATCGCGAAATTTACCGTCGGTATTGCCGCTAAAGGCATTGTTGAGGGACATACCGAGGTCGGTGACGGAGATTCCCAGACTTGCCATTTTCTCGCGGTCGGGAATAACCGTGATTTCGGGATTTTGCCCTTCAACAAAGATTTTGGGGTCCATTACGCCTTTGACTGACGACATCTTTTCGAGTAGCCGGCTGGCAACGTCCATTACTTCATCCATATCGTTGCCCGAAATAAAGTATTGTATGGGGGCTTCGTCGATATTGCCCATTATATCGGTCAGGGCAATCCGTATTTTAACGCCCGGAACGGACTTTTGCAGGGCAATCTTCATTTCGTTGGCCAACCGTCGGTCGGTAACCGTTCGCCATTCGTGCGGAATCATCTTGACGCGCAGTTCGGCCAGATGCGCCCGCGGTTGTCCGTTTTCCTCCGCGCCGACGGTGGTAAATACGGTTTCGACCGCGGGATTGCTCCGGATAATTTCTTCCGCATGGCGGGACACTTCGTTGGTTTGCTCGATAGTGGCGTCGCGGGACAGTTCAATGTAGGCAACAAATTGCCCCTGGTCGCCGCTTGGTGCCGTTTCACTGCCGATGAAACCGAACGGTATCAGGCTCACCGAGCCGGCAAGCAGGACGAGGACAACGGCAAATACCGGTAGTTTGTGCGAAAATGACCAACTTAACAGGCGAGAAAAGGCATCGGCGACGGTGGCGATTGAACAGTCGAACGCATGAACGGTTTTACCGACGAAACCGCTTGAGGTAATCTTTCCCATTTTTCCGAAACGGGAGTAAAGCAGGGGAACGACAGTAAACGATACCAGCAGGCTGAACAGCGTTGCCACGGCGACGGTGAGTGCAAATTGGCGAAATATGTTCGATATGAAGCCTTGCGTCAACGAAATGGGAACGAATACGACCACCAGCACCATGGTAATAGAAACAATGGTCGGGCCTATTTCCCGCAGTCCATTATATGCCGCCTGTACGCGCGTTTTCCCCGTTTCCATGTTGCGGTGGATGTTCTCTATCACCACGATGGCGTCGTCCACCAAAATCCCGACCACGAGAGTCAGGGCGAGCAAAGACATCAAATTGAGGGAAAATCCGAACATATACATGAAAATAAATGTTGGAACAAGCGACAGCGGAATGGCAATACTCACGAAAAGGGCATTCCGGAGATTGTGCAGAAACAGCAGCATCGTGAGCGCTACGAGAATGATAGCGAAAAATAAATCTCTGATGACCGAATCGGCGGCTTCCTGCGTAAATTCGGCATTATCGACGCTGGTTATAAATTGCAATCCCTGGCTGTTGTACTGTTTTTCTGCCTGTTGCAGCGTTTTCGATACGGCTTTGGATATCTCCACTGTATTGGCGTCGGACGATTTTTGTATCGAAATACCGATTGAAGGGATGCCGTTTACGCGGCAGAGTGTCGTTGCATCCCTGTACGTATCGGAGACTTCGGCGACGTCTTTCACTTTCACGTTTGTCCCGTCGGGCAAATATCTAAGCACAAGGTTTTCAATATCTGCCATCGTTTGGTATTTGCTTTGCATGCGAATCAGAATCTGCTCGCTGTCATTTTTGATTTTTCCTGTTGGGAAATCAAGGTTGGAAGCCAGCAGCGTTTGGCTGACCTCAAGAATAGACAGGCCGTAAGCGCTCATCCGTTCGCTGTTGAGGTTGATTTGGATTTCGCGCTCCTGTCCGCCGGTCAAACCCACGTTTCCAACGCCAGGGATACGCTCCAGCATGGGCTTTATTTCCTTGTCTATCAGGTCGAAAAAACTGTTTCGTCCATGATTGCCGATGCGCCGATGCTCATAATCGGGAGGTCGCTCATCCTGAAATCGCTCAATGCAGGTTCTTCCGTTTCGTCCGGTAAACTGCCACGGATGGCATTGATTTTACGCTGTGCATTTTGAAGGGATAAATCAACATTCGAACCGCTTTTCAACTTCACTGTTACCAGCGAATAATTTTCCATCGAAACAGAGGTGATGCCATCCATTCCTTCGAGCGAAGACAGCGCATTTTCGATTTCCTTCGTTACGGAATTTTCGACCTCCGAAGCTCCCGCGCCCGGATAAACCGTGCCGACAGAAATAACATCCGCCTGAAATTCGGGAAACAGTTCCAGATTGAGGCTGCGGTAGGTGTACAAACCAAAGAATATTAATACCGTAAACAGTACGACAACTACGGTAGGGCGAGTGATTGAGAGTTTGATGAAATTCATTTTTGTTGCGATTTTATGATTGATACTTCCGAACCTTCTTTCAAATTAATCTGCCCGCTGACTACAACGTCGTCGTCCGCAGAAATACCCTGCGTGATTTCCGCCTCTTCATGATTGACCTTCCCCAGTTGCACGGATACCTTGCACACCCGGCTGTCGCGTACGACGAACACATACGGGTCTTTCATCCCTCCGGCAAAGGCTTTGCGGTTGATAACAATCGCCTTTTCTCCGCTTTCGTTCGTGTTGAACGTGGCGGTAGCATACATTCCCGGTTTTAATTCGACGTGGCGGTCAAGTTTCAATTCGACGGCGTAACTGTACGTGTCATTTCCTTTAGGCGCAATCACTTCGATGGCTCCCGTAAATGTTTTTCCGGGGTATATATCCGAAGTAATCAGGGCTTTGTCACCTTTGTGCAATTTCAGAATTTCATTTTCCGTTACGCGGATTTTCATTTTCAGGACTTTGTCGTCCACAATATCGGCGACCGGGCTTCCGACGGTCAACAGTGTTCCTTCCTCGAAATAATCTTTGTCGATAACTCCCGCTGCCGGCGACACAATCGTCGTATTTGCCAGTTGCTCTTTCAGTTCGGAAATGCGGCTTTCGGTGCTTCGCAGGGTAATTTGAGTTTCTTCCAGTTCGCGAACGGTTACAGCACCGGCGGAGGCAAGTTTTTGGAAACGTTCCACGTCTTTTTGCGCTTTGGCAAGGTCTGTCTCGGCAATGCGAAGGTTTTCGCGAATTACGCCGTTTTCCAACCGGGCAATGACCGTTCCTTTATTTACCGCATCGCCCGCTTTTTTGTATTTTTTCAATACGACGGCGGAAGCTTGCGACAAAACGGTTACTTCGTTACCCGGAACGATTTGTCCATTTACGCCAAACCGCCGGTCTATTCTCGCGTATCGCGGTTTTTCTACTGTTACCGGAACGACCGTATTCACGACTAACGACTGTTCGGCGTTCCTGTCGATTGTGTGCTTGTTTGCGCTGAGCTTCCACGCGATTAAGCCCGCAATGGCTATCGCAATTACAATGGATATTACTTTTGTCTTCATATTATTCTTACTTAATTTTTATTTTTTAATTATTAATTCCTCAAGTCTTCCGGTTGCTTTCAGTAAATCGACTTCCGCTTTCCGGTAACGTATCGTTTCGGACGTACAGGTTGTTTTTGCTTCATGCAGGGCGTTTTCCGTTTCCAGCAAATCGGTAAGGCTTGCCAGTCCTTCGCTGTAGAGCATGGTTGTTTGGGCATACACTTTTTCGGCCAATTGCAGGTTTTCGTTTTGTGCATGTATTGATTTGTAAGTTGTTCTCAACTGCTCCATCGCATTTTGATAATTTGCGGAAATCGTCCGGTTTGTTTCCGTCAAATCCGTTTCCAGACGCTGCATCTGTATTCTTTTCTGCCGGAGTTGACTGCGCTTGCCGAAGCCATCGAAAACAGGAACAGAAAGTTTGACGCCAGCCAGAAACGAATTGAACCAAGGCTCTTTTGCCAGATGCAAATTCTCTGCCTGAAACTGATAGCCTCCCGATGCAACGGCAGAAAGCGTCGGCAGGTATCCGGCTTTAATCTGCCGGATTTCAAGGGCGAGCATATCTTTTTGTTTGTTCAGGATGTCCAATTCGATGTTGTTTTGCGGGATTTGCGGGGCGACCGCAAGGGTCGCTCCTACGATTGCATCGTCCAATTCAATCGGTTCGTTTACCGACATTCCGATTAGAATCTGCAAATACCGCTTTTGTTGGGCGACAGTATTACGTATATTCTCGCCATTTATGCGCAGGGTTGTCATATTGACTTTCAGCCTGTTCAAATCCGTTTCGCGGACAAGGCCTTCTTCCACGCGCTGCTTCATGAGCAAATACAGGGAATCCTGTTTGGCAAGTATATACGCGAGATGTTCCAATTCCTGCACACTGTTCAGAATATCGTAATAGGCGTAACTGACGTTGAAAATTATTTCTTCTTTCGTCATCGCGGCACGGAGCCGTTGCAGTTCAACGTTAGTCTTCGCTATCTGGATTCCGGTAAAGAGCGTCGGCGAGAATATCGTCTGCTCAAGGCTTGCCGAAACGTCGAGGACATATTTCGTTCCCATTGCAACGGCGACATTCTCGCCGGGCATGCCTATTATTTCGCCGGGCAGCATCATTTTTGCAAGCACCACATTGTCGTCCAAACCGCCGCTTGCGTTGATTTGCGGCAAGACGCCCGACTGCGTTTCCTGTTTTTGATATTCAGCCTCTTTTATTTCGAGGCTTGCCCGACGAAGGGCGTAACTGTTGTTTAGCGCAAAGTCGAGACATTGCTGCAAGGTGTACTTCTGCGCTTCGCCCCGGTTGGAATACAGCAGGAATACTGATAGAATCATTACTGAAATTTTCTTTACCATTTTTCTTTCTATTTTTAATTAAGCCGTTTTTTTAAATTAAAATCGAGTGCAAAGTTGCGGCGATTCGTACGGCGCTGAAAATTTATTCAACGAAAGCGGCGGTTTGGATATATCAAACCTGATGTGTGGCTCATAATGCCCAACAAAATGGCCTATAGGGGAAAAATGGGAGTTGGTAGAATGAAACGGCGGTTTGGTAGAAATATTTTTGAGGAAATATATCATATTTCATACCTTTGCACCTGTAAATAACAACAGTATGGCAAAGAAAACAAACAATCTGGTAAGGAAATTTCTTCTCTCGAACAGAAACCTGTTCTTTTTGGTATTGGCAGGCGTCTATATCATGATATTTGTCGAAACCTCCGGATACGGGCTTGTTGCGGCGTTTATGTTTCCGCTTCTGTTCATTATGGTGATTTGCGGCACAACGACAATGACGCTCAAGGTGCTTGTCCCCAAACTGTTGATTAACCAGAAGGACAAACGCTATATTTTTTATTACCTGCTTTGCTCGCTTACTTTTTCAGGTATTTTCACTTACGGTTGCATATGTATGGAAAATTGGCTATGCAACTTGTTTGACATTACAATCGTCCATCACGAAAATGAAGATGAATCTGAAATGAAATATTCTGGCGTGATATGGTTTACCTATTTTATTTGCAATGTGATTGCTTTCAGACGGAAAATGCAGGAAGATTCGAGGCGGAACGAAATTTTATCCGTCGAAAAAAAAGAGATGGAAATGAAAGCCCTTAAATCGCAGATAAATACCCGCTTCCTGCACAATGCCCTGAACAACATTTATTCCATGATTTATTTTGAAAATAAGGACGAGGCAGCCAGATACGTCATGAAACTGTCGCAAATGCTGCGCTACGTGCTGGACGACTGCGAAGCCGGACAGGTTCCGATGGAAAAGGAAATAGCATACATCGAAAACTACATTGACTTTCAGAAAGCGCGGTTCGACACAGACAAGGATATCCGCTTCAGCAGCATACAGCGTTCGACCGGAGCGATTTCCCTGCCTCCGATGATTTTTCAACCTCTGATAGAAAATTGTTTCAAATATTGCCCTTTAGATAACGCGGGCAGTTACGTTCATATCAATTTGGAAGCCGATGACCGCCAAATACGCTTCACCGGCGAGAATACACAACATAAAATCGAGCCGTTGCCGGACAAAAAACGCGACGGTATCGGCCTCAAAAATCTGGACAGACGCCTGCATATTTTGTATCGCGGGAATTATGAACTGAATATCCATGACAAAGAGGATGTGTTTCGAGTTGAACTGATAATAAATCTTTCGTAATTATGAATAACATGCAAAACGTTTTGACTGTCCTGATTGTCGATGATGAATTTCACGCCCGGAAACTGCTGGCGGATTACGTTTCCAAAATTCCATTTCTGCGTTTGGCGGCGACCTGTCCGAATGTATTTGAGGCGATGGGCGTCATGCAAAAAGAACACATTGACCTGTTGATTTTAGACATCCTGATGCCCGGCATGACAGGCATAGACTTTGCCCGCAGCCTGAACAAAAGTCCGGTTGTCATCTTCTCGACCGCCTATTCCGAATACGCCGTCGAAAGTTACGAGTTGGAAGTGGCCGACTATCTGCTGAAACCCGTCGAATTTCCCCGTTTCCTGCAAGCCGTCTATAAAGCAAAAAGCCGGACGGAAGCCCAATCGCCGGCAGAGGAAATTCGTCATCCGCAAACGAAACGGGAAGAAGACAGTTTTATGATAATCAAAGACGGCGCAAAAATCTACAAAATACAGTATGCCGATTTGCTCTACGTGGAAGGGCAACGGGAATACGTCACATTTCACACGACAAAGCAAAAGATTACGGCTTTATACACATTGAAAAATCTGGAAGAAACCCTGCCGATTACTCTTTTTATGCGCATTCACAAATCCTATATTATTTCCGTCAGGCATATCGAATCAATAGATAGAAATGTATTGAAAATTGCGGGGGATACGCTGTTTATTGGTGGGAATTACAGGGAAGCTTTGATGAAAAGGCTGAATGGAGGGGATTAAACTCTTCAAAAAAGCGTTTATTTATGGAAAATATGCCAAATGTCTTCCGCAACATATTGTTCTCCTATTTTGGAAGGTTTGCTGCAATTCTGAAATAATCGTTGAACAGAATATATTTCAATCCGCTTTTTTCATATTTTTTTATCAACCCCGCCCGTTTCAACTGTTCGATTGCCTCTTATTCCGACAGTGCTATTACGTTTCCTATTCTTTCTTGACCAGATGCCGCAAATCCGGGTCATTCTCAATGCGCTTTAATTCCCCGGCGACAATCTGTTTCACGTCGGCTTTGATTTGATTGTAGTTGTGTTCGATAACCTGCTGCATCAGGTCGTTTCCCGCGTCGTCCGTAAAGTCGGCAATGACGGGGATTTTTTTGTATGCCTTTGTCTCGGCGGCGACTTTTGCGTTATCGACTACAATCTCGGCATGAAAAATCTTCTGTTTGATGCGCTCGTCGAAGTTGTCCGACACCGAACCCACAAACATGCCCTGCGTGAGGTTGCTGATTTTGCTTGCCGGAATCAGCGAATCCAGTTGTGTGAATATGGATGTTGATTTGTCCTGCCGGTTGATAGTCATTGACTGCCGCTTCTGCAAAACCTTTCCGAAGCGTTCCGAAAGTGTTTTTGCCGATTCGCCGACCACCTGACCGGAAAAGATATTCCCCACCGTGTTCTGTACGACTTTGCTTTCCTTGTCGCCATAGTCGCGGTTCAACTGCGAAAAGTCCTGAAAGCCCAGACAGACAGCTACTTTATTGCTTCGGGCGGTGGCTATCAGATTGTCCAGTCCTCTGAAATAGATTGTCGGCAGCTCGTCGATGATAACCGAACTTTTTAACTGTCCCTTCTTGTTGATTAACTTAACGATACGGCTGTTATACAGTCCCAAAGCCGCGCTGTAAATGTTTCGACGGTCGGGATTGTTGCCTACACAAAGGATTTTCGGTTCGGCGGGATTGTTGATGTCCAACGTAAAATCGTTGCCGGTCATTACCCAATAGAGTTGCGGGCTTATCATTCTGGACAGCGGGATTTTAGCCGACGCTATCTGCCCTTGTAACTGGTCGGCGGCGCCTCCCTGCCAAGCGTCCATGAACAGGCTTAAATAGTTCTCCAACTGCGGATAAGAGGTTAATATCGGGAAAATATCCTCATATTTACGATTCAGAAACTCGATGGCGTGCGGAAAGGTACAATACTTGCCGTTTTCATAGATTTT
>JAITDQ010000186.1 GCA_031282485.1 Tannerella sp.
CAGCCACGTATCGTAGCTTACCAGCATCAGATCCGCTTCTTTCAGGATGTCGACGGTCAGGTTTTTCTCAAACGGGATAGCTGTTTCCGCGGTTTTCGTCAGGTATTCTTCCAGCGTACGGGCTACCGTTTCGCTGTCGCCGGACGTCGGGCTGACGCGATTCATCAGTTTCACAAATCCCTGTGTCGACCGTTGCAGATTGGATGCATAATCCAGCAGCGCCAAGTCCTTTACGGAATTAAAAACCACAAGGATATTCCCGGCGCGTATAAAGCCCCTGTTGGCAAAAATCCCCACGGTGCAGTTGCTTTTTTCTATAAAGGCTTTCGTTTTATCCTTAATCAGAGAGCCGGGATAAAAGAGGAACTGCTCGGAATTTTTCCGTTTAAGTATGCGGAACACTTTCCGCCACGTCTTATGGGCAATCACGTCCGTCGAAAGGTCGCTCATTGATATGCCGGCTCCGACGAGGAGGAAATCGAAACCGTCGCGGTTGACGATCGAACAGATATGCTGTTCCGCATTATCGCACACGTCGTACCTTGTTTTTATCAGCATATTCAGCTTGTTCGCCTCGTACAGGATCGGTGCAAAGCTGACTTTCTCGAAATCCTCCGTCCGCAACGGGTTGATGTCCGAACCCACGGTCAGGTGAAGGGCGGTGACGTCGAGCCGTTCCGCCTTTTTCGAAAACATCTGGTGTGCAAGGTCGAGCATCACCTGCCCGTTACTTGCCCGGCCGAACGAGAGGAGCACTTTGAACGTATCCGTCTTCAACCGTTCCTCACGACTGAATTTGATCCGTTCGGATGCGCGGAAACATACGTTTATGAACGACATCAGCGGCGTTGTCATGAACGTAGTCACGAGGGTCATCAGCACCAGCATGACGAACACGGCCGGGGGCAGTATGTTCATCTCAAGGCCGATCGAGAGGACGACCAGTTCCATAAGCCCGCGGGTATTCATCAGTGCGCCCATGTAGAGGCTGTTTTTCCAGTTTTCGCCGGAGATACGCATAGCGATCAGCGTCCCTCCCAGTTTACCGGCGACGGCCGCAAGGATGAAAACGCCGCACAGCAGCCACATGTCCTGTCCGCTGATAAGGCCTATTTCCGTTCGCAGTCCCGTATAAACGAAGAACAGCGGCAGGAACAGGGCGAGCGAAACATCCTCCACCTTATCGTTCATTATTTTACGGAATTTCAGGTTTTCCGGCATGATGATCCCGGCGACAAAAGCTCCGAACAGAGCATGCAAGCCCAGTATTTCGGTGACATACGAAGATGCCAGCAGGATAAAAAACATAAAGGCGACCAGCGATTTGTCGACCACCTCCTTGTTATGATACAGGTCGCCGATAATACGCAGCAGCGGACGCAGGACAAACAGCATGATACCGACATAAACCAGCGAAAAGAGGACATTAAAAATCACGCTGTTCATCGTCCCGGCCTGGGCGTACGCCACCACGGCGGCCAGCAGGCACCACGCCGTCACATCCCCGTTTGCCGCGCTTGCCAAGGTGATTGTCCCGAGGTGTGTTTTCGTCATGCCGCGTTCCTGAATAATCCTTGCAAGGACGGGAAACGCGGTTATGCTCAGTGCAATCCCTATAAAAAGCGCAAACGAAAGAAACGGCGTTTCCGCGTTCGCATATTCATCATAAATAAAATAGGCCACCAGCATACCCAGAAAAAAAGGAACAATCGTACTCGCGTGGCTAATGAGAATCGTGTCCTGAAAACGCTTCCGCACCACGCCCAGATCCAGATCCATACCGATCGTATACATAAACAGGATAAGGCCGAACTGGCTTAATATCCTTATGTTGGTAAAAGATTCCTCCGGAAAAAGAAAAGACGACACATGGGGAAACATGTATCCCAGCACGGAAGGGCCTAAAACGATCCCCGCCAGAATCTCGCCGATGACGGTCGGCTGCCCGATCTTTTTAAACAGCATCCCCACCATGCGGCATGTAGCCAGAATAATGATTATCTGCAACAGCAAAATACCCACAGACGAGCGGATATGTTCCGACGTAAGGCGCAAAAACAAATCGAACCCGTCCCTGAAACCATGCGTTTTCGAATGTGCAATAATATCTTCGCCGGAGGCGTGATGAGCTGAACCTCCCCGGGCTATCAAATACATTAACGACCCGAAAACGATAATCATTATTATATAGAAACTCAACTTCTTAACCTCTTTCTTCATCCTCTTATGCTACATTTGTAATGCGTTGATTTGCAAACAAAGATAGACATAAAAACAGAAGTATTGAAATCTTTTTTGTTTTTTTTATAAATAAAAATCACGTAAAATATTGCCATATAAAAATATAAACCTACTTTTGTCCGTTGAAAATTAACGCATTGATTAAATAAAAAAGCATAATGAGCGGGAAAATGCTTAAAATAATAGAGGATGATTCGTGGTTAAAACCCTATGGTAACGCGATAGAAGGGCGCCACAATTTCGTTCTTGAGAAAGAAAAGGAACTTACGCGGAACGGCGCCCTGTCATTATCCGGATTTTCCTCAGGTTATCTGTATTTCGGGTTGCATCACCGGGAAAACGGCTGGTTTTTCCGTGAATGGGCGCCTAATGCAACGGCGATTTATATGATTGGTACGTTCAATAACTGGGAAAAAAACGAATCCTACCGGCTGAAAAAAACGGAACACGGGAACTGGGAAATCCACCTCCCCGAAGACGCCATGCATCACGAAGATTTATACAAACTCCTCGTCGAATGGGAAGGCGGCGGCGGAGAACGGATTCCCGCATGGTGCCGGCGTGTCGTGCAGGACGAACATACGAAAATCTTCTCGGCGCAGGTATGGCATCCCGAAAATCCGTACGAATTAAAAAACCGGTCGTTCAGCCCCGACAAATCGCCGTTGCTGATATACGAATGTCACGTCGGAATGGCATCGCAACAGGAAAAAACGGGAACATACGAAGAATTTCGTAAAAACATCCTCCCGCGCATAGCGAAGGACGGATATAACGCCATTCAGGTTATGGCGATACAGGAACATCCCTATTACGGTTCGTTCGGGTATCACGTAAGCAGTTTTTTTGCCGCATCGTCGCGTTTCGGGACGCCGGACGAGCTGAAACATCTCATTGACGACGCCCACGGCATGGGAATTGCCGTAATCATGGACATCGTACACAGTCATGCCGTGAAAAACGAAGCGGAAGGATTAGGCCGTTTCGACGGCTCCGGCTATCAGTATTTCCATGCGGGCGCACGCCGCGAACATCCCGCCTGGGATTCCCTCTGTTTCGATTACGGGAAAAACGAAGTGCTGCATTTCCTGCTGTCGAACTGCAAGTTCTGGCTCGAAGAATACCGTTTTGACGGCTTCCGGTTCGACGGCGTAACATCCATGTTATATTACAGCCACGGTCTGGGAGAAGATTTCACGAACTATGGCGATTACTACAACGGCCGTCAGGACGGCGACGCGATCACCTACCTCATGCTGGCAAACAAACTGATACACGAGGTACGTCCCGAAGCCGTTACGATAGCGGAAGAAGTCAGCGGAATGCCGGGGATTGCGTCGAAGTTCGAAGACGGCGGCTTCGGTTTTGATTACAGAATGGCCATGAATGTCCCCGATTTCTGGATAAAAACGCTGAAGGAAAAAAAGGACGAAGACTGGTGTCCGTCGGCAATATGGTGGGAAACGACAAACCGCCGTAAAGACGAAAAAACGGTCAGCTACGTCGAAAGCCACGATCAGGCGCTGGTCGGCGACAAAACGATTGTCTTCTGGTTAATCGACGCCGAGATGTACTGGCACATGCACGTCGACGACCGTAATTTCAAAGTGGAACGCGGTATAGCGCTGCACAAAATGATACGCCTCGTTACCGCCTCGACCATGAACGGAGGTTACCTGAATTTCATGGGCAACGAGTTCGGACATCCCGAATGGATAGACTTTCCGCGCGAAGGAAACGGATGGTCGCACAAGTACGCACGCCGTCAATGGAATCTCGTCGACGACCCGAATCTGAAATATCACTTCCTGGGGGATTTTGACCGCGAGATGCTCAAACTGATATGCAGCGTAAAGGATTTTCAGGCGACGCCCATCCACAAAGTATGGGATGACGACAAAGACCAGATACTCGCCTGCATGAGGCAGGAGCTCGTTTTCGTGTTCAATTTCAACCCCGTGAAATCGTTTACCGGCTATGGCTTTCTCCTGCCGGAAGGAAAATACCGGGTAGCGCTCAACACCGATGCCAAACGGTTCGGGGGAAACGGGTTGAACGATGATACAGTCGAACATTTTACCCAGCATGACCCGCTGTACGAAAGCGAACAGAAGGGATGGCTGAAACTTTACCTCCCGGCGCGTTCGGCTATTGTACTGGAAAAAAACGGATGACGGGAAAGAAACAGTGTAAAAAACAAGTAAAACAACAAATATTCAAGAATTATTAATATGCTTTATCCTTTTATATTCAAACCTATCTTTAAAGAAATAATATGGGGGGGAACAGATATACTGCCATACAAAGGCCTCCCCTCCGGCTCGGCAAAAATCGGTGAAAGCTGGGAGCTTTCACACGTTGACCAAAACTTTTCCGTCGTCGCAAACGGCGATCTGGCGGGAAAAACGATTGACGACTTAATAAACGAATACGGGTCACAGTTGCTTGGCGCGAAAGTGCAGCAGCAGTCGGGAGACACGTTTCCGCTGCTTATAAAATTCATTGATGCGCGCGACAATCTGTCGATACAGGTTCATCCCGGCGACGAGCTTGCCGGCCGGCGTCATCATTCGCTTGGGAAGACGGAGATGTGGTACGTCGTGAACGCGACGCCGGACGCCGTGCTCTACAGCGGCTTTTCCCGACAGATTGACGCCGGCGAATATGTCCGCCTTGTTGAAAGCAACCGCATCATGGACGTGCTCTGCCGTTACGGCGTGAAACCCGGCGATGTGTTCTTCTTACCCGCCGGACGTGTACATGCTATCGGTACGGGATGTTTCATCGCGGAAATACAGCAAACAAGCAACATCACCTACCGCATATACGATTACAACCGGAAGGACGCCAACGGCAACGAACGCGAACTCCACACCCTGTCGGCCCGGGATGCAATTGATTATACGCTCAGTCCCGACTACAGGACGCCGTACACGCCCTGCGAAAACGAGGCCGTCGAACTTGTACACTGTAAATATTTCACGACGAACCTCTTGAAAATAAACAAAACGAAAAGCAGGAATTATTCCTCACTCGATTCGTTCGTTATATATATATGTACGAAGGGCGAGGCGATGATACGCGACAACAAAAACAATGCGTTGCCCGTACGGCAGGGACAGACCGTCCTGATTCCCGCCGATACGAAAATCGTAATCCTTGAAACCGGGCAGGATTGTGAGTTTTTGGAAACATATATCGTCTGACCTTTGGTTATGTGAGGATAATCATGTATTTTTGCACAAATTTTTAAAAATAATTGAGCTATGAAGAAAAGTATTTTATCTTTAAGTGTATGTTCGATGATATTTCTGCTTTCCGGGTGTACCGACAAAGACAGTAATGTAATAGTAGAAATATCCGATGCCAATTTTAAGTCATATCTGTTGGAGAATTTTGATAAAAACGGGGACGGGAACATTTCCCTGTCCGAAGCTAAAAAGGTGAAGGAAATCAACTGTTCGGGCAGGGATATTGAAAACTTGGACGGTATTGAGAAGTTCGAGAACATGGAAAGTCTCGATTGCAGCAACAACAAACTGGATGAACTCGAAATCCGCTACAACCGGAAGCTGAACAAACTTGTATGTAACGGGAATAACGTGCCTCTCACCATATACATCGGCATGAAAAGCCCGTTAAGGAACGCAGCCGTTCAGAGGCCGAAGGACAACGTACCTCCGCAGGCGGGAAATATGACGGCAAAACCGCTGGACGACAGTAAAGTCACTTACGACCACGACAAGACAAACATCTATCTGTCTTTCGACGATTAATATATGGGCAAGCCGGCGGAAAGAGGGTGTATCACGATACGGTTGCACCCTCTTTTTGTTCGCTCAAACGGGAAATACCTCCAACGCAAAACAAATGAGATACAGGCTTACAGGGTTATTCATTTCGCTGGCGGCGACGCTGGTTTTTTGCGGATGCAACCGCAAGTCATCCGCTATGATTGACGCCATTCACATCAACCGCTTTGATTCCGCGCTTCTGCAGTGGATTGATTCGGACGACCCGGCCATTCTGGCGCAAATCAAACGTACATATCCCCGGATGCCGGACGTACTCGGCAAAGCATTATTTCAGAAAATGAGTCCCGATTCCGCCGTTTTTTTCGACCACCTGATAAATTATTACTCCGAACCCACGCTTCATTCGTTATACAAAGATGCGGTCGGTCGCTATGCGGCCGGTTCGCCGGAAATGACCCGTACGGAAGAAGAACTCTCATACGGCTTCACACGGATGCGAACGCTGTTTCCGTCCATGCAGACGCCGGCCGTCTATATGCATGTGTCGGGACTGCAACAGAATGTGATTGTGGCCGACAGCCTCCTGTCCTGTTCGATTGACAAATACATGGGAGCCGATTATCCGCTGTATGAAGACTTTTTCTATGCATGGCAGCGGAAAAACATGATACCCGAACGTGTAGCGAAAGACTGCCTGAACGTATGGCTGAAATCCGAATATCCGTATCAGGGAAAAGACAACGTACTGCTCGACCGAATGATATACGAAGGGAAAATCATTTACGTGCTCGAACAGCTGGGTAAGGATTATAATTACCGGAACATCATGTCCCTGACCGAAGAAGAGTACAACTGGTGTCTGGAACACGAAGCCGCCCTGTGGACTACAATGATAGAACGCAAACACCTCTACACGCCCGACATCGTAACCACCTCAAAATATTTCCTCTCCTCCCCGTCCACATTCATCTCCGAAAAAGCCCCGGGCGACCTCGGCCATTTCACCGGATACCGAATCATACAAAAATACATGACCCGCACAAAATCATCCTGCGCCGACCTGATGAAAAACAATAACGCACAGGAGATATTGAGAGAATCCGGATATAGTCCTTAATGGTTAATGGTTAATGGTTAATTTTTTAAATATAAATATGGATGATATGAAACAAAATGTATTAAAAGAGAAAAGTTTTAAGTTTGCGGTGAGGATTGTGAATTTATACAAGCATTTGTATGAAGGGAAAAAGGAATTTGTTTTGGCTAAACAGGCGTTACGTAGCGGTACATCGGTAGGCGCCATGGTGCGCGAGGCGGAACATTCGGAAAGTAAAGCCGATTTTATCCACAAAATGGCCATTGCCCAAAAAGAAATCAACGAAACCATATATTGGTTAGAATTAATGTGCGAAACGAAATACTTGTCAAGCCATGAGTTCGACAGCATCCACACCGATGCCATAGAGTTAATGAAAATGCTCACAAGCACCATCAAAACCGCCAAACTAACCATTACTACTAATCATTAACCATTAACCATTAAAATGAAACTTATCAATCAAAAATTATTAGACGAAACGACCGCGCGGGCAAAGCAATCGCCGCGTTTGAGGATGAACCATAATTTTCACGAAGAACTTGACGACCCGGTCAACAGGCTTATAAACGCAATGGAACCCGGTACATACCTGCGTCCGCACCGGCACAAAAATCCGGATAAAAACGAAATCTTTTTGCTGTTACGCGGAAAGGCAGCCCTGTTTTTATTTGACGACAGCGGCAATATTACGGAAACGGTGATTCTGGACCCGGCTAATGGGACGTATGGCGGCGAAATACCGGCCGATGTATGGCATACGCTCATCATCTTGGAATCGGGAAGCGTCGTATACGAAATCAAACAGGGGCCGTACGCGCCGTTATCGCCGGAAAACATGGCGCCCTGGAGCCCCGACGCCGAAGACGCCGAAGGAGCAAGAAAATACATGGACAAACTGAAATCGCATATATGATTTGTCCCGAAATACCCGTTACAAAAACAAAAAATGATAAAATGAACAAAATAAACCTCACCGCACAAAACTATCTCAAACAAAAAGGATACAGCAAATTTTCACTCAAAGCCATACTTTTCGATATGGACGGCGTACTGTACGATTCGATGCCCAACCACGCCGTATCGTGGGCAAAAGTAATGCAGTCGCGCGGCTTTAAAATGACGGAAGAAGAAGCCTACATGCACGAAGGACGTACGGGCGACGACACAATCGACATCATCTCAAAACGGGAAGGTAAAAACGTCAGCCCGGAAGAACGGAAAATCATCTACCGGGAAAAAATAGAAGCCTTTAATTCGTGTCCGGCCGTCCTGCCGATGAAAGGAAGCGCGGAACTGTTGCAGAAAGTAACGGGATGCGGACTGTTCGCCATGCTTGTAACAGGCTCCGGTCAACCTTCGCTGTTAGACCGGCTGAACAGTGATTTCCCCGGCATCTTCATTCGCGAAAGAATGGTAACATCCTTAGATGTAAAAAAAGGAAAACCCAATCCCGAACCATACCTCACGGCTCTCGAAAAAGGCAGGCTGAAACCCGACGAAGCAATCGTCATCGAAAACGCCCCGCTGGGAATCGAAGCCGCTCATGC
>JAITDQ010000276.1 GCA_031282485.1 Tannerella sp.
GGACATATTTTTCAGGTTGATTTTGTTTTCCCGGATTTCGTTTTCGCCGACAAGTGCGACGTAGGGTATTTTTTTTGCATCGGCATAACTCATTTGTTTTTTCATCTTGCCGGCTTCGGGATACAGTTCCGTTCGGATGCCGGCCGCGCGTATCCGGGAAATGACGGGAAGCAGGTAAGCCGCTTCTTTTTCGCCGAAATTGACGAACATCAGCTGTGTTGTCTTGAGCGAACCGGCGGGGTAGAGGTCGAGTTGATTCAACACATCGTATATGCGGTCTGCGCCGAATGAAATGCCGACGCCCGACACGCCTTCCATGCCGAATACTCCGGTAAGATTGTCGTATCGGCCGCCTCCGGTGATGCTTCCGATTTCCACGTCGAGGGCTTTTACCTCGAAGATTGTGCCGGTATAGTAGTTGAGGCCGCGGGCGAGCGTGAGGTCGGTCTCGACAGTCGATGTTAACGGTAACTTTTCGATATATCCGAGTATGTATTCCGTTTCTTCAATACCTTTCAGGCCTGTTGCCGAATTGCGGAGCGTCTCTTTGAGAACGGCCAGTTTTTCGCGGTTGCCGCCTTTCAAACCGATGACCGGCTGCAATTGAGCGATAGCCTGTTCGGACAGGCCTTTGCTGCGCAGTTCCTCATTCACGCGGTCGACGTCCGTTTTGTCAAGTTTGTCAATCGCCACGGTGATGTCGACAATTTTATCGGCTTCGCCAATCATTTCCGCGATGCCGGCGAGAATCTTGCGGTTATTCATTTTTATGCATACGCGGATGCCGAAACGCCGGAAGACTTCGTCCATGATTTCGATAAACTCCACTTCGTTCAGCAGCGAATCCGAGCCGACGACGTCGCCGTCGCACTGGTAGAACTCGCGGTAGCGTCCTTTCTGCGGACGGTCGGCGCGCCATACCGGCTGTATCTGGTAGCGCTTGAACGGAAATGAAATGTCGTTGCGGTGCTGCACGACGAAGCGCGCAAAAGGGACGGTAAGGTCGTAACGCAAACCTTTTTCGCAGGCTTTGTTTGCGAATTTCACGGAGTTTTTCTCAAGCAGTTCCGTTTCCGTGAAATTCGTCAGGCAATCGCCCGAATTGAGTATTTTAAAAAGCAGTTTGTCGCCTTCTTCCCCGTATTTGCCTGTCAGTGTGGACAGGTTTTCCATTGCCGGCGTTTCGATTTGCTGAAAGCCGTAACGGTTATAAACGTCTCTTATCGTATCAAAAATATAATTACGTTTTGCCGTCTCGACAGGCGAAAAATCACGCGTTCCTTTCGGAATGGAAGGTTTTTGTGTCATTTTATGTCCGTTTAATGATTCGCCCGGTTATCTTCTGCGGCTTGAATACAGTAATATATAATATAATAATGTAGCCAGAGACCCCAGTGCCGCCACCACATACGTATATGCTGCCGAGCGGAGGGCGCCGGCGGCCATGCCGTATGTTCGGTTGTTCGTTATGCCTGCATCGCTCAGCCATGCTACGGCACGCCGGCTTGCATCGATCTCAACCGGCAAAGTGATAAAACTGAACAGTGTCGTCAGCGAGAAAAGTACGATTCCCAGAAGGAGCAGCTGCGGGAAAACATTCAACATCAACATGCCTCCCAACAGAATCCACTGCATGATGTTCGACGAAAAACTTACGACCGGAACGAGCGCCGACCGCATTTTCAGGGGCGCATAGGCATGTGCATGCTGTATGGCGTGGCCACATTCGTGTGCCGCAACCGCTGCTGCCGCAATGTTGTACTGATTATATACGGCTTCGCTGAGGTTTACGGTTTTGGTTGCCGGGTTATAATGGTCGGAGAGATGCCCCTGTACCGATGTTACGCGCACATCATAAATGCCGTTGTCGTGCAACATTTTTTCTGCGACATCCCTTCCGCTTAGTCCGAGAGGCGTTTGCGAATATTTTTTAAATTTGCTTTGCAGGTTAGCGGATACAAGCCAGCTTGCCAGGGCTATTCCGCCAAATATAATCCAATATAATGCGTACATTGACATAATATTTAATTTTTAAATTAATAATCCGTATGCATAAGAACAAAAACCTTGCCAAACGGTTGCCTTATGAACAGGATGACGTATTACTCCTCCTCTCTTATAATCGTCTGTTCGCGGTCGGGGCCTACCGATACGATCGTGATGGGCGCTCCGAGTTCTTCTTCGAGGAATGACAGATAGGCATTAAATTCTTCGGGAAATTCGTTTTCGCTTTTCATGTGTGTCATATCCGTATTCCACCCGTCAATTTCGGTATAAACGGGTTCGATGTCGGTTTCCGTTATTTCGAACGGAAAGTTTGTCACTTCCTCGCCGTTAATGCGGTATGCGACACAGGCCTTAATGGTGTCGAACGTATCCAGCACGTCGCTTTTCATCATGATCAGTTTTGTTGCGCCGTTTATCATAATCGCATAACGCAGGGCAACCAGATCAATCCATCCGCAACGGCGTTTCCGTCCGGTCACCGAACCGTATTCGTGGCCGCGTTCGCAGATTGTTTCTCCCGTTTCGTCCGTCAGTTCGGTGGGGAACGGCCCGCTGCCGACGCGCGTACAGTAGGCTTTGAATATTCCGTAAACATCGCCGATGTTACGCGGTGCGACGCCAAGTCCGGAACAGCATCCGGCGCATATCGTACTGGATGATGTGACGTACGGGTATGAGCCGAAATCAATATCCAGCATCGTGCCCTGCGCTCCTTCGGCGAGAATGGATTTGTCCTCCTGCAAGTATTCGTTGATGACGTGCTCGCTGTCGATAAGCTTAAAATTTTTGAGGTATTCGAGCGCTTTGAACCATTCCCGTTCAAGCTCGGCGATATTGTAACCGTAGTTCATCGTGCGGAGCATATTCTCGTGACGCAACCGGGCGGCGGCATATTTCTTGTCGAAGTCGTGCAGCAAATCGCCTACACGCAGTCCGTTCCGGCTTATCTTGTCCGTATAGGCGGGACCTATTCCTTTCCCGGTGGTGCCGATTTTTCCCGTTCCTTTGGCCGCTTCGTTTGCGGCGTCCAGTATCCGGTGTGTAGGAAGGATGAGGTGCGCTTTTTTGGAGATATAAAGCTGGTTTATTATATCGTGCCCGTGTGCCGCCAGATTGACGGCTTCTTCCTTAAAAAGTACCGGGTCAAGAACAACCCCGTTGCCGATGACGTTTATTTTCCCGCCTTGGAAAATGCCCGACGGAATGGAACGGAGTATATATTTTTTACTGTCGAACTCAAGTGTGTGGCCGGCGTTAGGCCCTCCCTGAAAACGTGTTATCACATCATATTTGGGCGTCAGTACGTCGACTACTTTACCTTTGCCTTCGTCGCCCCATTGCAATCCTAATAAAACATCTACTTTCTTCATGTCTTTTTATATTTGTTTTTTTAATTGTTTCCTGTTGTTTTCTTTGTTATGCAACAGTTTGTATCTACATTTGGAACATAAACCGTAAAAATACAGCGTATAATATTCCGGGGTAAATCTGGGTATTTTATAATTGGAAAAATGACCGTTCAGTTTCCCGTTTTTCATTTCACTGATTGCGCCGCATGACGTACAAACAATGTAGTGATGCTGTTCGGCAATACATTTCAGTTCATATTGTACGTTTGTGGACGTGAACTGATGGCGTACCACAATTTTAGCGTCGAGCAACAATTCAATCGTATTGTAGATTGACGCGCGGCTTACTCGGAAATTATCACATTCCAGTTGTTTCCATATCGTGTCAAGCGTAAAAAGATATTTCGTCTGACATATTTTTTCAAATATGGCGTCACGCTCTGCCGTATGTCTGAGATGTTTGTCTTTCAGATATTCGGAAAACGCTATCGTGATAAGGTCATCATTGCAGTTTGTATCATTCATTTCTATATCAGAATCCTGTTTTACGGTGAACAAAGGTATAATTATTTTTTGAAAACTTAGTTGTATGACGGCAAAAAAGAATAATTTTTACCGTAACGGAGCATTTGTTCCGTGTATCCTTCGGAGCAGTCAAGAGCAATATCGGTCACTTCTCCCCTGTCGTTTTTTATTTCTTTCATTACCGGATTTATAAAACCTTTGTATGGTGCAAGATTCAGTCCGGCATATCGTTCAAGTATTTCATTGTGCAGCTCAGGGTCGATTTTGACGCCGTAGTTTTCCACCAGTATGCGGCCTGCATTGGAATCGCCTTCGCTCTTAATTCGCTGTATTTCTGCGAGCAGCACGCCGATTAACTCGCGAAGTTTTTCGTAATCGTTTATGACCGTATACGTTTTCCCACCGTGTTTCTCCAGCGAAACGACGCGCTCGTCCCGGCCTTTTTCATAGATCCATTTTGCGATTAGCTGGCGGTTTCTCATGTGCGCCTCTTCCACATTTTTGCCCGGCTGTATACGAACCAGCTGCGTCATCAGGCCATTCATCATATATTTGTAATACTCCGCCTTATAAGCGTCCGGATGGTCTAACAGTCCGAGTTCGAGCAGTTTTTTGTCGGCGAGGAAATAGAGGGCAAACAGGTCGGCGCGGGCTTCTTCGAGCGTGGAGCTGTACGCGCCAAGTCCGTCGGGGTCGACGCCGGGCAGGATGACACCCGAACCGTGACCGAGACATTCATGCAAGTCCGTATGCAGATTATCGGTCACGAATCCGTATTTTTTCATCCGTTCGCGTTCCGTTTCGCCCCAGACAAATTCTTCGCTGAACCCGTTTCCCTGCGACGCTTTGTCGTAAGCCGCGGTGATATTTTCGATCGTAACGGATTTGGAACCGTACTGTTCCCTTATCCAGTTCGAATTAGGCAGATTTATGCCGATAGGCGTCGCCGGATAACAGTCGCCTCCCAGCATGACGACGGTGATAACCTTTGCCGTGACGCCCTTCACTTCTTTCTTTTTGAAGCGCGGGTCGGTCGGGGAGTTCTCTTCAAACCATCCGGCATTGTCGCTGATGATTTTTGTGCGTTTGGTCGCTTCCCTGTTGATGAAGTTGACGGTTGCTTCCCAGCTGGCTTTCAAGCCTAACGGGTCGCCGTAGGTTTCGGTAAAACCGTTTACGAAGTCAACGTCGGAATCGACGTCCCGTACCCAAAGAATGGCGTATGCGTCGAACGTTTTCAGGTCGCCTGTTTTGTAATATTCAACGAGTTTTTCGATAACGGCTTTCTGGGCGTCATTTTCGGCAAACGCCGCCGCCTTCCGAAGTTCGGCAATGATTGCTTCGATAGCTTCGGTATAAAGTCCCCCGGCTTTCCATACTTTTTCTTTCAACTGTCCGTTTTCTTTCGAGAGGCGGCTGTTGATGCCGTATGATACGGGTGTCCTGTCGTAGGGGTCTTTCATCGCGGTATAAAAGGCTTCCGCTTCTTTCCGGGTGACGCCTCCTTCGTAATAATTATTGGCCGACAACAGCAGGAGATCCCCGTCTCCGCTTTGAACCGTTCGTTTCGGCATGACCGCAGGGTCGAAGATGACGGGCGTTATTTCCGCAAGCCACCGGTCGACGGACTGTCCTTCACGTAAGGGAAGCTGTGATTTGTCGATATTGCGTATACATCCGGCGAAAAATTCCTGCGTGAATCCCGGGTCGAACTTGTCCTCCGCATAGTGATGATGAATGCCGTTGGCAAACCACACGCGTTTAAGGTACGTTTCAAGCGCCTTAAACTGTTCATCGTTGCGATCGCCTTTATATTCCTTATAGATAGCTTCGAGTGAACGCCGTATGGCAAGGTTATAACGGTTATTCTGGTCGAACAGGATGTCACGTCCCATAAGCGCAGCTTCCGACAGGTGATATAATAGCTGCTTTTGCTGCAGGGTGAGTTCCTCGAAACCGGGCACATCGTAGCGCAGTATTTCGATATCCGCAAAGCGATCGACGGAATAATTCGTTTCGTCCGTCTTCGTTTCGTCCGTTGTTTTGCCGGAATCCGCCTTATTTCTGTTTGAACAGGCGGTGATAATAGATATTGCCATAATTAATAAAATAAATTTTTTCATATATACGCGTACTTTGAATAAAATCCAGAAAGGGGGCAAAGTTAATAAATAATTTGGGATGCAATTATGTTTTGGCTAAAATTTGTTACGGAATTTTCGGAATTTACATGTGTTTATTCTGAAAATATCCTGTATTTTTGCCCGGATGATGTCTTTTTTCGCCGGAAAAGATCCTGTATTATTCAAGGGAGTAACGCAGTTTGTCCGTTATTAAAGGGATTTCGGCGGGGTCGATGCCGGCGGCCGTGAGTTCGGGGATGTCGCGGACGAATGTTGTGCGGAATTTTTCGTAATCGCCTTTCAGCGTTTCTACGGATTTTTTGTACAGTTTGAGCGCACCTTTGATGTCCTGCAATACCCATTCGGTGTGGCCGGCGTTCATGTAATCCTGATAATCGGGTTTGTACGACAGTATTTTGTTGTAGTAATTACGCGCCTGATCGTACCTTCCCGCAAGGAACGAACACCATGCGACAGGCCGCCACGCTTTATTGCCTTCGGCGTTTAAATAGTCGGCTTTGAAGTAATATTTCAATGCTTCCGTATAATTCTTCATATCCAGATAGCAAGAGCCTATACTCAGTAAGATAGAAAGATTTTCCGGGTCGAGTTTTTCGTGTTGGAGGTAATAGTTGATTGCCTTTTCGTGTTTTTTTACCGCACGGTAGCACTGTGCCGTGCGACGCAGTAACCATTTACTTTTCGGGTTAATGATTTCCGCTTTTGCATAATCCGCTATTGCGCCTTCGTAATCGCCCGTCATCTGTTTGCAGTAACCGGTCTTCTGGTATAATGCCTCATCATTGTTTTCCCCGGACGATTCCGTCAGGTGTTCGTATATGATCCGGGCATCCTCGAAATAGTTTTTACTCAAGTAATGATCGGCTATATTCATCAGGTCGTTTTTGTCCGAAAAATAAGCTTGCAGGACGGGCAGATTGTGAAAATCAAGAGGCTGTGTGAATATATCGTTAAACTCATTGCGGCGCAGATACAGCTTGTGAAAACGGTACAAATCCTGTACGTACTGCCTGACTGTGCGTTCGATAGCATCGTTCCTTGTCTGCAGTTCCGCCAGTTGTTGCTGTTTGAGTTCGCTCAGCTGGCTTTCGAGCTGGCTTATCATCATCCTGCGGCCGGCCTCCGGTATTTGTTTGATGCTGAAATAAAAGGAATATAAGTCGGAGTTGCACATAAATCCTACGCCGGTTATTATTTCAAACGATTTCATGATGATATCGTCTTCCGGCAACGACGAATGACCCGCAAAGAAAGGCATGAACCAGTTACTTATCTCATTGAAAAACGGGAAACTTTTGAGGTGTATGAATGTCGAGTGCATGACGTCCGCGCCTTCTTCCTGCAACTTGTTAAATTCTTCTATCTTCTTTCCCAGTTTGCCGTTCGACAGTTTTTCCATCCATTCGGGATTCATTTCCTCTTCGGTATATTCGAGGGAGATGTCGCCGGGTGACAGATACGGATTAAATTTCGACTTCAGTTTCATCATTTCGGGGATTATCTCGTCCCTGATTTTATTTGAGATTTTTTCCGTTTCGCGCGACAGGATGAAACACTGGATGATCATATAGGTGATTTTCCGAAATTCTGTTTCTTCCGCCAGCGCATCCAGCCGGTGTTTGATTTCCGGGAAACAGTCCACGCGATGCCGGTACAGGTATAATGTTAACAGAATCCCCGTATATGCGCGTATTTTCACTTCCCGGTCGTTGATTCCGGCTGCAATTATGAGCAGTTGAAGTTTCCTTTTATCAAAAAATTCCTGCAATCCGAGAATAAGCGATGAGACAATTTGACAGTTCAATATTGTCATGCCTTTTATTCCGCTTGTCTTTCCGGCAGGCATGTTCCCGGCGTCAATCGTTGTGTGCAGGCTTGTCATTTCTTCTTCCGTAAGATAACCGGACGTCCATATACGTTTGAACAGCAGCGATACGGCTTTCTCGGCGAACGATGTGTGGCCTGTTTCATACGATGAAATGATCGTATCGGTGAGTTTTGCAATGTCTTCCGGGTGAGTTGAGAAAGTGCGCCTTACGGTGTAATATAAATAGGCGGATTCCCTTGTAAACACATGCTGTGTTATTTTGTCAGCCAGTTCGTAGGCCGAGGCAGTAAGCTCGTTATAAATCTTTGTTTGCATGGGGTCTCTCGACCCTTCCGTGTAGTAATATAACAGCTGTTTATACGTTTCCTGCAGGCTGTTCAGCTCATCCAGGAACATAAACGAGCGCGTACCGGCCATAAAACCGTACAGGGAATCGAAAGCCGCTTTCAACTCCCTTCTGTCGAGCGAATTTGTTATCTGCTCGCGGGTCGTATGTATCTCTTGTGTTGTCATTTCTGTTTTTTTCGAAACAAAAGCCATGCCAAAAATAGTGTTTTTATGGCATTAATTAGTAACTTTGCCCCGTAAAAATTAGAAATATTTTAAATGAATCACATTCGCAACTTTTGTATTATTGCTCATATTGACCACGGAAAGAGTACATTGGCCGATCGTCTGCTCGAATATACGAAGACGATAGACGCTAAAAATATGCAGGATCAGGTGCTCGATGATATGGATATTGAACGTGAACGCGGCATAACGATAAAAAGTCACGCGATACAGATGGAGTATGAATATCGGGGAGAAAAGTATATCCTGAACCTTATCGATACTCCGGGGCACGTGGATTTTTCGTACGAAGTGTCACGTTCCATTGCAGCCTGCGAAGGTGCACTGCTCATTGTTGATGCGGCGCAGGGTATTCAGGCGCAGACGATTTCCAATCTTTACATGGCGATAGACAATGATCTGGAGATTATTCCCGTAATAAACAAAATCGATCTCCCCAGTGCGATGCCCGAAGAGGTGGAAGACCAGATCGTGGAACTGCTCGGTTCCCCGCGCGATACGATCATCCGCGCCAGCGGCAAGACGGGAGAAGGTGTATACGATATTCTGAATGCAATCGTAGACCGGGTGCCGATGCCGAAAGGCGATCCGGGCGCTCCCCTGCAATGCCTGATTTTTGATTCCGTCTTTAATCCGTTTCGCGGGATAATCGCCTATTTCAAGGTCGTTAACGGCGTGATCCGGAAAGGCGATATGGTGAAGTTCATCGCGACCGGGAAGGAATATGACGCCGACGAAGTGGGTGTGCTGAAATTAGAGATGAGTCCCCGCGACGAAGTGCGCACCGGCGACGTCGGCTATATCATTTCGGGCATAAAAACCTCCAGGGAGGTCAGGGTAGGGGATACGATCACTCACGTCAAGCGTCCGGCGGAAGGAGGCATTGCCGGCTTTGAGGAGGTTAAACCAATGGTATTTGCCGGGGTTTATCCGATCGAAGCGGAGGAATTTGAAAATTTGCGTTCATCGCTCGAAAAATTACAGCTGAACGACGCCTCGCTTACCTTTCAGCCGGAGAGTTCCGTCGCTCTGGGCTTCGGTTTCCGTTGCGGTTTTCTGGGATTGCTTCACATGGAAATCATTCAGGAACGGCTGGATCGCGAGTTTAATATGGACGTGATTACAACCGTCCCCAACGTTTCATACAAAGTATACGACCGCAAAGGCAATTGTACGGAAGTGCATAACCCGGGCGGATTGCCCGACCCGACGCTTATCGAACGGATAGAAGAACCGTATATTCGTGCCTCCGTGATTACGCAGACGACCTATATCGGGCCGATCATGACCCTGTGTCTCGGCAAACGCGGCATCCTTGTAAAGCAGGAATATATCACCGGTAACCGGATTGAGATTATCTACGATCTGCCGTTGGGCGAGATTGTCATAGATTTTTATGACAAGCTGAAAAGCATCTCGAAAGGATATGCGTCGTTCGACTATCATCTGCACGATTACCGTCCGGGTAAATTAGTGAAGCTCGACATTCTCCTTAACGGTGAATCGGTCGATGCCCTGTCCACGTTAACGCATTTCGATAACAGCGTCACCTTCGGCCGCCGGATGTGCGAAAAGCTGAAAGAACTTATTCCTCGCCAGCAGTTCGACATAGCCATTCAGGCCGCAATCGGTTCGAAAATCATATCCCGCGAAACCGTAAAAGCCGTACGGAAAGATGTGACGGCAAAATGCTATGGCGGCGACGTCTCCCGCAAACGAAAACTGCTCGAAAAACAAAAAGAAGGCAAGAAACGCATGAAGCAAATCGGCACGGTAGAAGTCCCCCAAAAAGCCTTCCTCGCCGTCTTGAAG
>JAITDQ010000012.1 GCA_031282485.1 Tannerella sp.
TTAAAATCCGAATTGCCATAAGGCAAACGCTTGTATTTTCCTGTTTCCATAACCGTCATTTTTTGTTTATGGGTACAAACTTACATGAAAAATCTTGGTTTTCCAAGTGCGAGAGAATAAAAATCTTTTTATCACTACGGAATGTGAAAACATAGAAACGCCCGAATTGAGTGTCTCTACAAAACCGTTACATGTTATAAGTTTTTTATCTCTAAACAGGGAAGAACGACAGGATTTTTTCCGTAGCTCCTGCGTTTTTATCAACAAAATCGCCTGCGGCAGCTCCTGCTATACGGCGCGATTCGGGGTCGGAGATGAAATTATTCATGCAGTCGACAAATGCCGTTTCATTGTCGACGGAAAAGCCTCCTCCGCAGCTTATCAGATTTTTAGCTTCTTTGAATTTATGGTATTTGGGGCCGAAAACGACCGGAATACCATAAACGGCGGCCTCCAGCGTATTGTGTATCCCGCCGCCGAAACCGCCGCCGATATAGGCCACATCTCCGTAACGGTATATCGACGAAAGCAAACCGAAACTGTCAATTATCAGGCAGTCATTCGTCCGCAAAGCGTCTTCGTTCGCTTCCGACATGCGAATGGACGGGCGGTTAAGCAGCGACTGTATGTATAAAAGATGCTCGCGGTGAATCTCATGAGGCGCAATAATCAGTTTTATTTCGAGGTGCGTGTTGAAATACGGGATAATAATTTCTTCGTCTTCGGGCCAGGAACTTCCGGCAATCAGCATCAGCTTGCCCGCTTCCGCAAATGCTTCTATCTCCGGCAAAAGACGTGCATTTTGCTGTATTTCAAGTACACGGTCAAAACGTGTATCGCCGCAAACGTCTACATTGTCAATGCCATATTCGGCCAGCAGTTTCCGGGAATCCTCATCCTGGACAAATAAACGCTCATAACATAACAGCGCTTTACGGTACCACGCGCCGTACCATTTGAAAAACAGTTGGCCGGGACGAAACACGGCGGATATAAGGTATGTTTTTATATTGCGCCGCTTCAGTTCGGTAAGGTAATTGAGCCAGAACTCGTATTTGATAAAAACCGCCACAGCCGGGTTTGCCAGATTCAGGAATTTGCGCACCTTGTAAGGCGTGTCGAAAGGCAGGTAACAAATCACATCCGCCCCTTCGTAGTTTTTACGCACCTCATACCCGGAAGGGGAAAAAAACGTCAGCAGGATTTTATACTGCGGATAACGCTTCCGGATTGTTTCAATCATCGGCCGTCCCTGTTCAAATTCCCCCAGCGATGCGGCATGAAACCAGATGTATTGGGCTTTGCGGTCAATATTTTTCCGCAGGATTCCGTTCGTAAACCATTGCCCTATGCGCGTCATACGCGCTTTTCTGTTGAAAAAAGAGGCTATCTCAACCGATAATGAGTATAAATGTAACGCGAAAGTATATAGATAATGCACGATAATCAAGGGATTAATGATTAGTATTCATGATTGTCAACCTAATATTTCAACAGCCCGACGCAGTCGCCGAAGCGTTTCCTCTTTACCGACAGCTTCGGTAATATGAAATATCTGCGGGCCGATGCCCTGTCCCACAAGGGCTAACCGTACGGCGTTCATGATATTGCCGAGATGATATCCTTTCCGTTCGATCCAGGCTTTAACGTATTCCTCCGTCCCTTCCACATCAAAAGGTTCGCGTTTGCTCAATATTTCGGCCAGCTCCGCAAGCTGCGCCGCACTGTCTTCCTTCCAGCGTTTACGGCGCGTTTTTTCATCATATTCGCCGGGAGCGATGAAAAAATAATACGTCTGTTCCCACAGTTCGGAAACAAAATTCACGCGTTCCTTCATCATACCGGCCACTTTTTCCACATAAGCCGGATCCGCATCGTGAACGCCATGACTTTCAAGCACGGGAATGAACATTTCCGCAATATCTCGGTCGCTCCGTTTCTGAATATACCGGTGATTGAACCACTTTCCTTTCTCGTAATCAAATTTGGCGCCGCCCTTACTGCAATGGTTTAAATCAAAAAGTTTTATCAATTCATCCATCGTCATCAATTCCTGATCATTACCGGGATTCCAGCCGAGCAAAGCCAGAAAATTAACAACAGCTTCGGGCAGGTATCCGCTTTCACGATAACCGGTCGAGACATCTCCGCTCTTGGGATCATGCCATTCGAGCGGGAAAACCGGAAATCCGAGACGGTCGCCGTCCCGTTTACTCAGTTTGCCGCCGCCTTCCGGTTTAAGCAGTAACGGAAGATGCGCAAACGCCGGCATCGTATCCGTCCAGCCCAAACAGCGATAGAGCAACACATGCAACGGCGCACTCGACAGCCATTCTTCTCCCCGTATCACATGGGTAATCTTCATTAAATGGTCGTCTACAATGTTGGCAAGATGATACGTCGGCAGGTTATCGGCAGATTTAAACAAAACTTTATCGTCAATGACGGAAGAGTTTATGACAACATCGCCCCGTATGAGATCCCGGACAAGAACGTCTTCGTCCGGCTCGATTTTTATACGCACCACGTAACGCTCACCGGCGTCGATGAGCGATGTCACCTCGCCGGACGACAATGTCAGGGAATTACGCATCAACATTCTTGTCGAAGCGTCGTACTGGAAATTAGGTATCTCCAGTCTTTTCGCCTCCAGTTCTTCCGGTGTATCAAACGCGATGTAGGCCAACCCGGCGTCAAGCAGCCGGTCTACATATTCTCTGTATATCTCTTTCCTTTCACTCTGGCGATACGGCCCGTAATCGCCACCGTATCCCACTCCTTCATCAAACTTGATACCAAGCCATTTGAACGACTCTATGATGTATTCTTCCGCGCCCGGCACAAAACGCTGGGAATCCGTATCTTCAATGCGAAGAATCATTTCCCCGCCCTGCTGTTTTGCAAACAAATAATTATACAAAGCCGTACGTACACCTCCTATATGGAGAGGCCCCGTTGGACTTGGAGCAAAACGCACTCTTACTTTCCGTTCCGACATATATTTTTCCACTTACAATATTAAGAATTGCGCAAAAGTAGCGTTTTTTTTTCTCATACTAAATTTTTTGTGTATTTTCGCCATAAAAAAATTACATTTTCAGTCAATCATTAATACGATAATACTTATGAATACAAAAAGATCCGTTATTCTGTCAGTCTTTTACATCGTTCTGAGCGCTATTGTCATTGCGCTGTTTTTTCCGCGTGAAGGGAAATTCCGCTATCAGTTTAATGAAGGCAAGCCATGGAGATACGGCTTGCTGACGGCGCCGAACGACTTCCCGATCTATAAGGAAACAAGTGAAATTGATGCGGCAAAAGACAGCATCCGTAAAAAATTCGAACCTTATTTTCGCTTCAACCCCGGCGAGGAGAAAAAGAAACTCGAAGCTTGGCACGAACGCATGAGCGCTTTGCAACATGCGGGTGTCCCTTACTCTACATTATTATATATAGATAAAAGTCTCCGCCGGATATACGATAAAGGGATTATTTCGAGCAGCGAGCTGGCCTTGATGAACACCGAAAACCGAACCCGCATAACGGCGCTCACAAACAGTGTGGCGGACGTCAGGCCGCTGACGGATTTCCATTCGGTAAAATCGGCTTATGAAGAAATCATAAACAATGCGCCGGAACACATTGACAGGGAGATTCTTATGGAATGTAATATCAATGAATACCTGACCGAAAATGTTTTTTACGATCCCGAAACATCGAACAAAATACTGGATGATTTAATCCAAAATGTCCCGCTGTCCAGCGGCATGGTGCAGGCCGGCGAACGTATCGTCGACCGCGGGGAGGTGATTGACAGTCGCACATACAGCGTACTGCGTTCGTTGAAAATCGTACATGAAACAAAATCCGGGGGAGCGCAACGTCAAAATGTAATATTTACAGGACAGCTTGTTCTTATATTCGGAATAATGGCCTGTTTCGGGCTTTATATAGCGACGTTCAATTCGAGGATATTTCTCAAGCGCAAAGATTTAATTTTCATCCTGTTATGCATCCTTGTATCATGTATTTTGTCGGAAATGTGCGTTAAATACAACTTTATGAATATTTACATCATTCCTTTTGCAATCATTCCCATTGTTATACGCACGTTTTTCGATTCACATACGGCGCTGTTTACTCACCTGATAACCGTAGCGATCTGTTCGCTGACGGCGCTGTTCCCGTACGAATTTCTGCTGTTGCAGATACTGACATGTATTGTTGTAATATTCAGCCTGAAAGATCTGTCACAGCGTTCGCAGTTGATTAAATGCGCCATATTTGTTTTCCTTTCGTATGTTGTATTTTATTTAAGCCTCGTGGTTTATCAGGAAGGCGATTTCAGTAAGATAAACTGGATGATGATGCTGTATTTCAGTATCAATTTCATACTGTTATCGTTCTCATACATGCTTATTTATGTGCTGGAAAAACTTTTCGGATATTTGTCCCCCATTACACTGATAGAGCTTTCGAACCTGAACAATCCTCTCCTCAAAAAACTTTCGGAAACGGCGCCCGGCACGTTCCAGCACACGCTTCAGGTATCCATATTAGCCTCCAAAGCCGGCGAAAAGGTAGGCGCGGACACACAACTCATACGTACCGGCACATTATATCACGATATCGGAAAAGTGAACAACCCCGCATTTTTCACGGAGAACCAGAAAGGATTTAATCCGCACGAAAAACTGTCTTTCGAACAAAGCGCCCAGATCATTATCGCCCATGTTACGGACGGCATAGCCATGGCGGAAAAAGCCGGAATACCTAAAAAAATCATTGATTTTATAAGTACGCACCATGGTAAAGGCGTTGCCAAGTTTTTTTACAATTCTTTCCGTAACGAGTTCCCGGACAGGCCGGTTAATGAAGCTTTATTCACCTATCCGGGGCCTAACCCGTCTACCCGGGAAACGGCCATACTGATGATGGCCGATTCCGTAGAGGCCGCATCCCGCAGCCTGAAAGATTACTCGGACGAGAGCATTAAAAGTCTGATAAACAAAATTATTGACAGCAAAATAGCGGACGGACTGTTAAAAAATGCTCCGTTGACATTCGATAATATTGAAGTGATAAAAAGCGTGTTTTTGGAAAGATTGAAAACCATGTATCATACGCGCATAAGTTATCCCGAACTGAACGAAGAAAAAACGTCCGTCACAGAGGATCAACATCATAATGCATAATAATCTGCTTGAAAAGAGGATATTCCTGCATTTCCCGGTGCACGGCTTCCAGCGCTTTACGTGTCTCGGAAACCGACACGGATAAATCCATTTTCAGCATGATTTTACGTACAAACAATGTCTGGACGCGGGCTACGGGAGGATACAGCGGGTTTGATACACAATCTCCGAGAATGGCTCTTAATTTTGCGGAATAGCGGTCGGCCATATCGTCCAGAACATCTTCCCTGCGACAACGCAGGACAATCATTATGAGGCGTGTATAGGGCGGATAATGAAAGGCATAACGCTCTTTCAACTGCATCTGCGCCATGCCGGGATAATCGAAATCCCGTATCATTTTCAGCAGCGGATTATCGGATTGGGACGTCTGCAAAATAACAGCGCCCTTTCCGTCGCTGCGCCCTGCATGTCCGCTTACCTGATACATCATCTGAAAAGCTCTTTCGCAGGCGCGGAAATCGGGAATATTCAGCAGACCGTCCGCATTCATAATCCCTACAACGCTGACATTCTCAAAATTAAATCCTTTTGTAATCATCTGCGTACCTGTCAGGATTTGCGTTTTCCCTTCTTCAAATTCGGTCAGAATACGCCTGTAAGCGTTTTGCGTACCTGCGGCATCCGTATCTAACCGGGCTGTCTTTGCAGAGGGAAACAGCGCAACAATCTCTTCTTCCACTTTCTCCGTACCGAAGCCCTGCATTTTAAGTTCCGCGCTGCCGCATGACGGACATTTCGAAGGTAACGGCGCCGAATAACCGCAATAATGACACACTAAGCGGCATAACCGCTTATGATACGTAAGGCTGACGTCGCAGTTGACACAGTGCGGTATCTTGCCACATGCCTGACATATCATCATCGGAGCAAAGCCGCGACGGTTCTGAAACAGGACAATCTGCTCGCCTTTTGATAGGGCAGCTTCTATTTTTTCACGAAGTAAGGGCGAAAACAGGGTATTGTTCATGCGTTTCTTGCGACGCAAATCCCTGACGTCAACAATGTCTATTTTCGGAAGCCGTTCCTTTTCCTGCCGGCTGCCCGGTTTTACCAACCCATATTTTCCGCTCAACGCCCATAAATACGATTCTAAGGACGGCGTTGCCGATTCCAGCAATACCTTGGCGCCATGTTCGAGAGCCAGCATCATCGCCGTATTTCTGGCATGATAACGCGGCGCCGGATCCTGCTGCTTGTAGGAGGGATCGTGTTCCTCATCAACAATAATCAATCCCAGACGTGCAAACGGCAAAAAAACGGATGAACGGATACCTAATACGACTACCGGCTCTTCCGTTTGCAGCAGGCGATTCCATATCTCAACCCTTTCGTTATCGGAAAATGCGGAATGATACACCAAAAGCCGGCGGCCGAAAACCTGTCGCAGACGATCCGTTATATGCGTGGTAATCGCTATCTCCGGCAATAAATATAGCGCCTGCCGGCCTTTCGACAGGGTATCGTGTATTATATGAATATATATTTCCGCCTTATCACCCGGCGTAACACCGTACAACAGCGTGATATTCTTCGTTTCAAAAGATTTTTTCACGTCTTCATATACTTTCTTCCGGACGTCCGATAAAATGGGCAATATACCGGCGCCGGCAGCCGAAGATGTGATGCGACTTACCGTTCTTTCTTCGGAAATAAAAATTCCCCGCTTTACCAGCGTGTTCAGCACGGGCGGTTTTACGCCCGAATATGCTAACAGCTTTTTCTTTATAATATATTCGGGTTTGGTTCCGCTAAGATCAAGATAATCCAGAAATAATTTCTCCTGCTGCTTCGACCTTTTAAGCATGGCCAAAACAAGATTTATATCTTTTTCACTGCGTATATTCCCGGCTAAGCAAATATACGTTTCCGTTTTATCTTTAAATCGCTGTTTCAAGGATTCTTTTATCGCTATTGCGCCTTTTTCCAGTAAGGAATTAACGGAAGGGAAAACGTTTTTCAGACCGGAAATGCGCTCCAGTTCCGAAACCGATAAAACGCCGGACGACGAAAATGCGTCCATGATTTTTTGCTCGTTGGGTTTAAGCGGCTCCTCCGCTTCATATTCGGGGTCTATCGTAACAATCGTTTCGCTCTCAAGCTTTAAGCCGGAAGGCAACGCCACCCGGAAAACCTCCCCTGTCGAGCATAAATAATAAGAAGATATCCATTGCCAGAAACGTAACTGATAAAAACGTATTACCGGATTTTCATCCGGTAATACGAAAATATCTTTGATTATCATATCATTTTCGGGGGCTTCATCCTGTATCCCGGCAACAATTCCCGTATAATAATGCTTTTTGCCGAAAGGCACAACCACACGACAACACACGGAAACAGCCTTTTCCATCATATCCGGTATACGATATGTAAAAGTGCCGGACAGAGGCAGCGGGACTATTACTTGTGCATACTTCATTATTTCCCGCGTAATATTCCGTGATACGAACTTTCCCGAAAATTAAAAGAACACAGTAGCGCTGACAGACCAGGTATGATCCTTACCTTTATAACCGTCTATATTTTTCGGGTCAAAAGTTTCATAATTATCCGTCAGACCAAGACTGTATGTGACGCCTAACTGTAATATATTGAACACTTCCGCCCCTGCGCTGAAATTCAGTCCGGCGCCAAAATCTTTTGTCTTTATCCGGTGCACTATTCCTCCGGCTGTTTTCGCTACATCCCATACCTTATTTCCCGCAATACGGATATCAGCATACGGACCTGCAGCCACATACGGATTTATGAGTGGTAATCCCAATTTAAACTTAACGTTAACGGGTATTTCCAGAAATGCATTTTTGACCTTTTTTTCTTCCGCATTAAACCCTTTCTGGGAATATAAAACAGCCGCATCGAAACCGATGCCGCCTTGTCCAACCATCCCTTCTAACGTAGGGCCTACATGGAATCCCGTAACATTATCCGACTTTAAAGCGTTTTTGTCAAACTTCACCTTGGCAACATTAACGCCGCCTTTTACACCAAAACGAATCTGAGCATCCATCGTCGACACGACGAACAATGCTGCTATAATCAATAATAAATTCACCTTTTTCATAATCTCACAATTTAATAATAAGTATAATCTCACATTTTAGTAATAAGTATAATCTCTATTTACAGGGTACAAACATAATACAAAAATCCAGCCGCTGCAATACCTTCCCGGAAAGATTATTTTTATTTAAGGAGTAGTCAGAAAATAAGTGTTGCATTTTCCCATTATCGGCATTTCCGGATTATATTTTCTGACAATTCCTAAATATTCGGTATTCCCTATATAAATAAAGAAGGTGTTATTTTAAAAATATCTTTCGGATTTATCTTCAGCAGCTCATCGCAGGGAATTCAGCCGGTTCCGACTCGTAACATTTTTTTAGGATGAAATTTTTCTGCGAATATTCCCATATCTCTTACAATGCTTTGTCGAAAGAAGAACAGAGGAAAATACGCTGATGATACTATTTTCCATTGCGAATGGCAAAAAGGAAGGGAAAAGACGTTAATAGTCCCTGTTTTAGTCCCTAAGATTGATAAAATATTGATAATAAGCCTTTGAAGTAGTCTCGCCGGGAATCGAACCCGGATCTAAAGTTTAGGAAACTTCCATTCTATCCATTGAACTACAAGACCGGCTTTATTTATACGGGCGCCGGATCGCTGTTTTAAAAAAGGTACAAACCGGAGCGCCTTCAAAGGGAGTGCAAAAATAAGCCCTTTTTCCGAGAATGACAAACAATAGAAACAAAAATCTCTTCCGAACAGCCGAATAAAAACGTATACCGGGCAAAAAAAATCCGTATTTTCAAAATAAAAGCATCCGATTTACGGATGCTTCCCTTTGTTGCGGAGGCAAGACTCGAACTTACGACCTTTGGGTTATGAGCCCAACGAGCTACCACTGCTCCACTCCGCGATATTGTCTACCGATACATTTCCGTATCGGGCTGCAAAGATATGGATGTTTTTGAAAAAAACAAAATTATACCAAACTTTTTTGCCATATTCTTGGGGAATAGCATTTTTTTGAGTACTTTTGCGCACAAATATTAAATAAATGTGCATTATCCATGTCGGAAACAACTTCTAAAACGCGCGAAATACTGATTGATGCTGCAAGGCAAGTCTTTGCACGCAAGGGCATCGAACGTACAACGATGAACGATATTGCAGTGGCTTCACATAAGGGAAGACGTACATTATATATGTACTTCAAAAACAAAGAGGAAATATCTGCCATTGTCATAAAAAATGAAATGGAACGGCTCTATGAAATGCTCGAGGCGGTAGAAAAAAAGAACCTGCCGGCCGACGAAAAACTCATAACGTTCATTTATATGCGTCTGGATGCTTTCAAAGCGGCCGTAACCCGGAACGGCACTCTCAGGGCTAACTTTTTTCACGACAGCTGGAACGTGGCTAAAGTGCGTAAAGGGTATAATCTCCAGGAAATGGCTTTAATCAGAAAAATTTTGAGCAACGGCATAAAAGAAGGCATTTTCAACATTCCCGACATTGAAACCACAGCTCTTATTATCCATTATTCTCTTAAAGGAATAGAAGTTCCCTATATACGTGGATTACTCGGAGATACGCCCGAACGGGTAATGCAACGCAGAGAAAGTATTATGAACCTGATTTTCAAAGGAATAAAAATAAAAAAATAATGTATATAAACGCAACAGGATTTTATATCCCGGAAGAAAGAGTCCCTAATGAATATTACACTAAAAAAACGGGGTTAACAGACGAATGGATTGTTCAGCGTACAGGCATAAAGACCCGTTCCCGCGCGAGAGACGACGAGAACATCAATACAATGAGCGTCGAAGCTGTTCGAAACGCACTCCCGTCACTTCCATACGACATCAAAGAAGTAGATTTAATCATATCATCAACCTATTCGCCATTCGACACGGTTGGAACAGCCGCCCATGTCGTGCAGCATACTTTCGGCATCGAACACACGAAGGCGTTTACCCTGTCGTCCGCATGTTCGTCGTTCATCAACGCGGTGGAAATCATCGAAGGTTACTTTGCTACCGGGAAAGCGCGGAAAGCGTTAATCGTCGGAGGCGATAAAAATTCCGCTTATAATAACGAGGATGATCCCAAATCCGGGCACCTCTGGGGGGATGCCGCCGTCGCATTTTTCATTTCCGCCGAACGCATAACCGGCAATGACTGCGAGATAATGGATGTCTATACGGAAGCGCTGGGATGTCTCGGCAAAGGGCCGGAAGGAATACAGCTGCGTCCGCGTGACGGCGGAATCCGCATGCCGGAGGGGAAAGACGTATTTGTACAGGCGTGTACCTATATGCCTAAAAACGCGCTCTACATCCTCGAAAAAAACGGGTATTCCTTCAATGATTTGTCATACTTCATCGGTCATCAGGCGAATATGCGCATACTTAAAAATATCGCGAACAATATTAATCTTGCCGAAGATAAAGTGTTGAGCAACATAGAAGAATTGGGAAATACCGGTTCGGCAAGCTGTGCGCTCGTATTTGCACAAAACAGGGCTAAATTTAAAAAAGGCGAACTGGTCTGTATCAGCGTTTTCGGAGGCGGATACTCTGCCGGCACCTGCCTTATCAGGTATTAACGGCAGGATGACCGGCAGGGTCGGGGGTTATCCCGAACCGGAGTTTGTCCTGGGTAATGAAATAATTTTAAATATCGAATCTTTAATAAAAATTTATATGAAACTATTAGAAGGAAAGACGGCTCTTATAACGGGAGCCGCACGTGGCATCGGAAAAGCTATCGCATTAAAATTTGCATCGGAAGGAGCCAACATCGCATTTACCGACCTGGCGATCGACCAAAACGGCAAGGAAACGGAAGCCGAGATACGGCAGTTTGGGGTAAAGGTGAAAGGTTATGCCTCGAATGCGGCAAATTTTGAAGAAGCGCATCAAACAGTCGGGGAAATCGTGGCCGACTTCGGACGGATCGACATTCTGGTGAACAATGCCGGCATCACACGCGACGGGTTAATGATGAGAATGAGCGAACAGCAGTGGGATATGGTAATCAACGTAAACCTGAAATCCGCATTCAATTTCATCCATGCGGTTACTCCCGTAATGATGAAGCAGAGAAACGGCAGCATCATTAATATGGCTTCGGTTGTCGGCGTCTCCGGCAACGCGGGACAGGCGAACTATTCCGCCTCAAAAGCCGGAATGATCGGCCTGGCCAAATCGGTGGCCAAAGAATTAGGCTCGCGCGGGATACGTGCGAATGCGATCGCTCCCGGTTTTATCATTACCGAAATGACGGAAGCCCTCCCGGAAAAAGTTCGTGAAGAATGGGAAAAACAGATTCCATTGCGGCGCGGAGGCACAACCGAAGATGTGGCAAATGTTTCGCTGTTCCTTGCATCGGATCTTTCTTCGTACGTTACCGGGCAGGTCATTCCGGTGTGCGGAGGCATGAATATGTAAATGGAAATAATTTACGAAGACAATCATCTGATTGCAGTTAATAAGAACTGTCATGAGATAGTACAGGGTGACAGGACGGGTGATACTCCTTTACCGGAACGGCTGAAATCTTATCTTAAAGAAAAATATGCAAAACCGGGTAATGTTTTTATCGGAGTGACACACCGTCTTGACCGGCCTGTCAGCGGCGTTGTGATATTCGCCAGGACAGGCAAGGCGCTGAAACGCATGAACGATATGTTTCGCAACGGTGAGGTAAAAAAAACATACCTGGCCATTACGAAAAACCGTCCGCCGCTGCACGAAGGCGAACTGACACACTGGCTGGTACGTAACGAGAAACAGAACAAAAGCGTTGCGTACGACACCGAAAAACCAAATTCAAAAAAAGCGGTTCTGCACTATCGCCTCCTGGCTCAATCCGAAAGATACTGGCTGATAGAGATTGACCTCAAAACGGGACGTCATCACCAGATACGCTGTCAGTTTTCCAAAGCAGGCTGCCCGATAAAGGGCGATCTTAAATACGGCGCCGACCGTTCCAACCCGGACGGGGGGATAAGCCTTCATGCCTGCAGCGTGTCGTTCATCCATCCCGTATCGAAGGAAAAGATCGTCATCACGGCACATCCGCCTTCGGACAGTTTGTGGAATACGTTTGAGGCGAATATCAAAATTGAAAAACGGTAGAATCTACAGGGAAACATATTTCTGGAGAAACAGTCCCAGGTCGTCGTCGTTGCCCAGTCCGAATTTTTTCTTGAGGCGGTAACGTATCATGTGTACCGACGACGGCTCAATACAGAAACATTCGGCCACCTCGGCAATCCCTATCCCGACAGCAAAACAGATACAGTATTTCAGGTACGAAATGGAGAGCGTTTCATTGCTTTTCTCGCGAAGCGTTTCCACAAACGATTTATTTATATGTTCGATATTACGGATATATTCATCACGCAACGGCGCCTCAAGCTGTTTTTTTATAAGATACTTCAAATCTTCCGTAATGACATTATGCGTATCATAATCACCTTCTTTCTCCGTATTCATCATCGATTCATACGCCTCGACCTTCTGACGGTACAGTTCAACCTGCCTGTCTAAAGCCTCCTTGTCCTGCCTCAGCTGGTCAAGATACCGGGACTTCCCGATAAGCTCCATTTCCTTGAGGTGGAAATCGGACAGGACTTCATATTTTTCCAGCTGCATTTTAACCGTCTGCTCCTCTTTCAGTTTCAGTTTCAGCTTGGCTTCCTCCTTTTCCGCATTGATAAGGGCTATCTGATTGTTCATGTCATGCCTTTTCAGCCGGATAAGAAGAATTACAAACATGATCGCCACACATAACAGGCAGCAAATCAAAACAAACTTTTTATAAAGGCTTTCCTGATATAACCTGTCCAGGTCAAGCCGTTTTATTTCCGATTCCTTCGATTCCACTTCATACCTGAGTTCCAGTTCCTTCACCTCATTTGCCCTTATTTCTTCATCTTTTTTTATCCACAGGTCACTGTATTCAATAGCCTTTTTATAGTCACCTTTAAGCGTATATATGTCGCGAATCAG
>JAITDQ010000014.1 GCA_031282485.1 Tannerella sp.
TTAGAGGCGTGTCCCGACAGGATGAAAGCAGATGAAACAATCAGCGAATTATACGATATATTAAGAACAAACAAATTAACACCGGAAGAAATGAAAGCATATAACGAAAGTGTCATGAGTATGGAGAGTTTAAGTCTTTTCACAGAGTATGCAAAAAAGGAAGGAAAAGAAGAAGGAAAAGAAGAAGGCATCGAAATTGCGACGGCCAAGTTTGTCCTCAACGCGGCGGGCAGAGGTATACCGGCAGAAGAGATTGCCGGTATAACGGATCTGACAGTTGAGCAGGTGCATACTATTCTGCGAAACAAAAAAATGGTGGAGTCATGAGCATGGAAAGTTTTAGTCTTTTCACAGAGCATGCAAAAAGGGGTGATTCCATATACATATAAAGGGATTGCCCCTTTGCTTCTCGAATATTTTTAGCATGAAATTATGGGTTTGTGAAAAAAAATTTCATGTTTGCCCTGTTTTTTCGTAGGGTTTTTATCATCTCACCGATCATATTCCAAAAACGAGTTTATTATTAATCTTTAAATATTGCTCAAATGGAAACAAAACGTTTATTAGTTATGTGCCTGATACTGATAATATCGTTGTCAGGTAACGGTATTACTGCCAATGCGCAGAATAATGCCGGTGATTTCTACACGATCAGCGGTGTAGTGAAGGATCTGCGGACAAAGAAGGCCGTCGAATATGTTAACGTATCGGCCGCAGGAGCCAATGTGGGAACTATCACAAACGAAGACGGAGAATTTACGTTTAAAATAAACAAAGATTTGAATGTGAAGGAAATACAGCTATCCTGTCTCGGTTATTACAACGCAAGAGTTACCATTAACGGAAACAGTCACGAAGGACGGACTTTCTATATCACACCGGAATCGTACATGCTAAGTGAAATCCAGGTATTCAGCTGGCGGAATCCCCGCGACCTGATAAAAGCGGCGCTTGAGAAAGTGGAAAATAATTACGTTTTAATTCCGAACAGCCTGACGGGCTTTTACCGGGAAACCATTCAAAAGCGTCGACGGTACATAAACATCTCGGAAGCCGTCATCGAAATATACAAAGGTCCGTACAACCAGACGGTCGATCTGGACAGGGTCAAAATCCTTAAAGGACGCAACCTGATAAGCCCGAAAGTCTCCGACACGTTAAGCGTGAAATTACAGGGCGGCCCGAATATGACCATATACATGGACATCGTTAAAAACCCGTATTTCCTCCTTGACCCGGAGATCATCCCGTATTATACGTACAAAATGGGAGAAACAACAACGATCAACGACCGCCTGCAATATGTCGTTCATTTCGAACCACAAATGATTCTGCCGTACCCGTTATATGTCGGCACGTTTTATATCGACCGGGAAACATTAGCGTTCACCCGCGCCGAATTTAAAATAGATATGCGCGACAAACAGAAAGTGACCGGCGCCATATTAATCGAGAAACCCCGGGGACTGCGTTTCACGCCGGAAGAAGTCGCCTATGTAGTCACGTATAAACAGCAGGGCGACAAAACTTACCTGAGCTATATCCGCAACGACATCAAATTCAAATGCGACTGGAAACGCAAACTTTTCGCAACAAACTATACCGTATGCGGCGAAACGGTGATTACCGACCGGGAAGACCGGAACGTCTCCCGAATACCGGCCAGGGAAGCCTTCTCCCTGCACCGGTCGTTAAGCCGGGAAGTAGCGCTGTATCAGGATGAAAACTTCTGGGGCATGTACAACATTATCGAACCCACGGAATCTTTGGAAAATGCAGTAAATAAATTACAAAAACAGCACCGGAAATCACAATAATGTTGTACTTTTGATTTTTCTTTCAAATAAGACCGGTTTTATGCTTAATGACATCGTTATATTCGGAAAAATCAAGGAAGGAGACATCAAGACTTTCGAAAAAGTCTTCCGCCGGTATTATGCCCCTCTTTGTCTGTATGCATCAGGCATAACCGGTCGTAAAGACATTTCGGAAGAAGTGGTACAGGATGTTTTTTATAATATTTGGAAAGATCGTGAAACTGTCCGGATTTTACATTCCGTCAAAAATTATCTTTATGGGGCGGTGAGAAACCGGTCGCTTCGTTATCTGGAAAGTCTGTCGGTACGGGAACACTATCTGAAAAACCTGCCGGACGACGACTGCATCGCAAGCGAACCCTCTCCCCAGGAAGAACTGGAATACAAAGAACTGGAAACGTTAGTTAACAAAACATTGAATCAACTGCCCGAACGGCGCATGCAAATCTTCAAAATGCACCGTCTGGACGGGAAAAAATATAAAGAAATTGCCGAAAGCCTTTCCATTTCCGTCAAAACAGTGGAAGCGGAAATGACAAAAGTTTATAAAACATTACGGCAGGAAATAGAAAAATATACTTGTCATCATGGTTATTAAAGAAAAGGAAAATATAATTACAGATATGGCATGGGAGCGTCTGCACGAAAGATTTAAACAGGACGGACTGCTCCCGGAAACAAATGCGCCGGAACGTGCGTCGTGGCGCGTAACTTCGCGGCCGGAAGAGCGACATGGCGCAAAATTTATCGCGTGGGCGGCAACTGTTGCCGTTTTATTGACCGCCGTTTTTTCCGCGCTGTACATTACAGGCCGGGCGAATGATCCGGGAAAAAAACTGCTCGTCCTGCACAACGAAGCAAATGCGCCGACTTTAGCGACAATGCTCCGGGACGGGTCGGTCGTCTATTTATCGGAGCAGACTTCGCTGCAATACCCCGACAGATTCGCCGGCGACAGGCGCGAAGTCATACTGAGCGGAGAAGCGTTTTTCGAAGTAAACCGGAATGACGGATGTCCGTTTTTTGTCGATACGGATCCGGCAACCATAGAAGTAACGGGAACGGCCTTTAACGTAAAAAGCAAAGACCGTTCTTCTTTCCTGCTGTCCGTTCGGGACGGAGAAGTTCGCGTCTCCCTGAAAAACCGCCGGCAAAGCGTTTTCGTAAAAGCCGGGGAAACGGTCTTCCTCGACGCGGAACGGCAACTGTTGAGCAAAACAGACAGTCAACAGTTCGACGGGAATTTCAAACGCATCCATTTCAAAGACGAACGCCTGGGGAATATCATCGCCATCATAAACACACATTCGGATTCCATTCGCATAAAAATAGACCCGGAACTCGAAAACCGTTTATTGACAATCCCCGTCACCCTCGGAAACAACCTCCCCGAAATCGCGGAAATAATTTGCTTAGTGTTAAACCTGCGACGCTCACACAACGAAAATATAATTTATATCTCAAAAAAAGAATAACATTCGAAATGGATCAAACGGGAAATATCTGTCTGCGTCGCCTCGTCGCCTGTTTATGTATCTGTTTAACGGCAACAGACACACAGGCCGGTAACGGCGATGCGCTTGACCGAATCGTACATATCTCCGTAAACAAAGGCACTGTTTTCGAACTGCTGAAAGATATTTCCGAACAGTCCGGCTATTTATTCGTATACGACAGCCGGATCATAAACAGCGATAAAAAAATAAAAATTCCCAAAGGCGACTATACGCTGCGCAATGCCATTTATCTGATTACCGGGAATAACCGCCTGAAACCGGACGTACGGGGAGAATATATTTTGCTGCGTCTGCCGGATGAACCGCCCGGCGTCCCCGTGCAGGAAAAAGCCCCCGTTCGTGATCCGCATTTTACGATCAGTGGAACGTTGTCCGATGATGAAACCGGAAGCCCGCTGTCCTCCGTATCAATCGGCATCCTGAACACGACCACAGGAACCGTCAGCAACCGGGAAGGAAGCTTCCGGCTAACCTTGCCGGATTCTCTCCGCCGGCATAAAGTGCGTTTTTCACATATCGGATATGAAAGTATGGACATGGAGGCGGAACTGTTAGACGGTAAAAATGTTGAATTAACGATGAAACCGCAATTTATACCCTTGCAGGAAATTGTCGTAAGTTACGCCAATCCCCTGCAAATACTGAACGACATGATACACAACCGTCCGGTCAACTGTTCCGCCGACCCCGTTTACCTGACATCCTTTTACAGGGAAGGGATCGATCACCGCCGCAAAAACATCGACCTGACGGAATCCGTGCTTCAAATCTATAAAACGGGGTACGACAAACGGGCTGCGGAAGATCAGGTGAAACTGATAAAAAAACGCCGTTTCGTCGACCGGCAGAGAACCGATACGATCTTCCCCAAAATGCGGTCGGGAATCAATTCCTGCCTCATACTGGATATCATAAAAGAATTGCCCGATTTCATCGACCCCGACAGCGAACCTCTGTATCTATACGCGCACAAAGGCATGGACGTCATCGACGGCCGCATGGTAAACGTCATCCTGTTCCGGCAAAAAGAATACATCAAAGAGCCGCTTTACACGGGAGAACTCTTTATTGAAAGGGATACCAGGGCATTAGTCGAAATCCGGTTCAAGGTAAATCCCGTCAGGATAGGCAAAGCGACGAACATGTTCGTCGACAAGAAAGCCGCCGCCCTGAAAATCGTTCTGCAGCATGCCGGATATACCGTCTCGTACAAACAGGCGAAAGACGGGTTTTACTATATCAACCACATCCGTGGAGACATTGAATTTAAAGTCCGCCATAAAAAGCGCCTGTTTGCTTCGCCGTTGAAGTTCTGGTTCGAAATGGTGACGTGCAAAATCGATCCGGAAGACGTAAAGCCTTTCCCGCGAAACGAACGGTTATCGCCCGACCGCATTTTTGCCGAAACAAAACATGGCTACGACATAAATTTCTGGAGCAACTTCAACATCATCCTGCCGGAAGAAAATCTTACGGAAACCCTGATCAATAATCTTGCCGAAGTATTCGTCAATCAGTAACTCCCGCTTTTAAACCGGCATGACATCTCTGTCTAAAATACAGGGAATCATTTCCCTGCCGAAACGAATTCCTGCCATTTCCGGGAGACTTGCCGTCATTTTTTCTTTCCGTTTTTATCGTAAACATCCACCTTTTTCACTCCGTCTTCATCGCGATATTCGTGCCGGGAGAGTTTTCCGTCCTCGTAGGTTTTTTCAAATACGGTACCGGAGCGGGCGGCTTCTCCTTCCTTTGACAGTTGTCCGGTTTCCGTCCACTGTTTATACGGGCCTACTTGCCTTCCGCTCTCCCAGGTTTCTTCCATGCGCATTTGTCCGTTTGTGTAGAACTCCTGCCGGACGCCATCATAGGAGCCTCTGTTGTATGCGTTTTTCACTTTCAATTTGCCGCTGGGATAATATTCTTCGAAGGCGCCATGACGCTTTCCGTTTTCATACGAACCTTTGAGTATGAGTTTTCCGTCCGAGTCGTACTGTTTAAATTCGCCGTTGGGGCTATCGTTGCGGTATTCAACGGATTCTCGGATGACGCCGTCGTCATATTTTATCGTCAAACCGTTCAGTTTTCCGGCGACATAGTTTTCTTCCCGTTCTTTTTTCCCTTCCTTCGTTTCATATACCCATGTGCCCTCCTTTTTACCGTCGACGTATTGCCCTTTTGTTTTCATGGCGTTGCCGTCGAGATACTGTTCGGTGTATTCCCCTTCGTAGCGGCCGTTAGACTGGTAGAATGTTTGTATGTAACTGGCCAGACTGCTTGTAATTTGTTTGGTTTGTTTGATTAAGCCCGGAGGGTTTGTTCCGTCTGTTCCGGCAAACGAGGAGAGTTCGCCGTCTTTGTAGAACAGTTCGCTTTTGAGGCTTCCGTCGCCAAAATTATATTTCCGTTCCCAGCCGTTTTTCTTTCCGTTTTTGAGTTCCCGCACCATTTCTACGGTATTGTCGGTATAATAAGTAGTTTCTTTCACTTTGTCGCCGGCTTCATACTCTTCCGTAGTGATTTTCTTGCCGTCCTTGCGTCCGGTTTCCCATACGCCTTCTTTTTTACCATGGACGTATTTCCCTTTGATTTTCACATTCCCGTTGAGGAAAATTTCGGAATAATCTCCGTCAAGATTGCCGTTGGCGTCATAGTTTGCCGCCAGTAAATAATCACTGAAAGTCTGAACCTGCGCTCCGGTTGGTTTGCCGTCGGAATAAATGGTTTGGGAACGAACCTTGCCGTCGCTGTCGTACGAAATTTCCGGGCCATCCTGTTTTCCGTCCCTGTAATTCGTTTCATGCTCGACAACTCCTTTACTGTTATAGTCGATAAATTTACCGTGAGGTTTTCCGTCAACGTAATTTCGGACTGATTTGACGGAGCCGTCGGAATAATAAACCTTGCAGACGCCGTCGAGAAGTCCTTTTTTGTAATTGTATTCTTCCGTCAGAATATTCTGCCGGTACGTTTTCCAGCTGCCATGCGGGATGCCGTCATTGAAAGTGGCGTCAATATATTGCGTAGTGTACCCGTCGATAATCCGGGCTTTCCCCTGTATGGGTTTGTCGGACGCCGTGTACCGGCAGTAATAGCGTCCGTCGCCGAGGTTGTAGCAGTTAATGTCCTGCAATTTAATTTCGCTCTGGGCGAATAAGGGGGAAAATCCCGGAGATAAAGCCCAAAGTAATAAGATAAACACCTTTGTTTTCATGATTTTTATTTGTTTGTTCATACATT
>JAITDQ010000053.1 GCA_031282485.1 Tannerella sp.
ATTGTTGTGCTTTGAGGATTACCAGCCGAAGGCTTCGCCGGTCATCCACAGGCCCTGTACTTTCATGGTTTGCTCGATGATGTCGCGGGCTACGCCTTCGCCTCCGTTTACGGGACAGATGTATTTGGCTATATCTTTTATTTCCGGGGCTGCGTCTGCGGGGGCAACCGGCAGTCCGACCCTTTTCATTATTTCGTAATCGGGGACGTCGTCGCCGCAGTACATCACTTCGTCGTCGTTCAGGCCTGTCATGATGAGGAAATCTTCATAATCCTTCAGTTTGACGCTGCTGCACATATAGATATGCCTGATGCCGAGACGTTCGTACCTGACTTTGACGGCTTCGGTGTATCCGCCGGTTATGATTCCTGTTTTGAAGCCTTTCTTTACGGCTAATTGTAATGCGTACCCGTCTTTTATATTTGCCGTGCGCATAGGGTCTCCGTTTGTCGCAAGCGGTATCATGTTTGACGACAGTACGCCGTCAACATCAAAAACAAATGCTTTTATTTTCTTTAAATCGTAATTTATCATATATTCACTGATTTAATATTTTTACTTATGAGTTCGTATATGTCGCGTGTATCGGGGTCATTCAGCAAGGCGAGATGACGGTTTATGGTGTTGAGGTCGTACCGTATGGCGGGGCCTGTCTGCGCCATGCCGGGGTGCATTGCATGCAATTTATTTGCCGTTTCATCAATCAATGGTTGTAAAACATGCCGGTCGATGCCCTGTTCTTCGAGTATCCGCGTCGCTATATGATACATGTGATTGCTGAAATTACAGGCGAAGACAGCCGCTAAATGAAGGTATTTGCGTTTTTCGGAATTTACCGGACGAACATTCTCCGACAGTCTTTCCGCAATATTCAGAATCTCCTTTTCGCTCGTTCCGGTATTTCCTTCTACAAGCAAAGGGATTTTATGAAAATCCGTTTCGCGGTATTTCGATAGCGTCTGCATGGGATAAATCACGCCGTAACGTTCCGCATGCCCTTTAAATACATCCACCGGCACACTTCCGGCCGTATGTATCCAAAGTCCTTTGTTTGCAGGAACTTTTGTGATGATGTTTTGGAGAATATCATCTTTCACCGAAAAAATGTAAATATCGGCGCCGGGATCGACAAGCCCTGTTTCCGTTATGAAATCGCACCCTAACCGCTCCCCAAGCATACGCACATTCCCCTCCGTCCGGCTGAACACCTGTATAACGGAGAATCCGGCATCCTTCATCGCTAACGACAACCGCGTAGCAACATTACCCGCGCCAATAAATACGGTTTTTATCTTACTGTCCATTATAGTTGAGAATTACCCCCCATCTTTTAATTTTTAATTGAAAATTGTTCTTCCGTTTCCATTTTCCCAATATGCACTTTTTCCCACGTAAGTTTTGACAGATCATTTGGTTTTCGTTCCTGATCCCTGACCCCTAATCCGATGATGCAGAGGACGCCGAAACGGTCGGGGATTTCGAGCAGGTCGCGCACATACTGTTCCGATTCCGTATCGCCGGCAAAGCGGTTGCGTACGTGACACCAGCAACTGCCGAGTCCCAGGTCTTCGGCCTGCAGTTGCATGTAGATTGCCGCTATGGATGCGTCTTCGATCCAGGCATCGGTCGTTGTTTTGTCGCCCAGTACGACAACAGCCAAGGCGCATCCCTCCAGAAAAGCGCCGCCGGCATCCTTACAGACGGACAGCTGTTTGAGAACCTGTTTGTTTTCTACCGCAACAAATTCCCATGATTTGCAGTTTTTGGACGTCGGGGCAAGCAGCGCCGACTGTAAAATCTTTTGCACCTTTTCCGGCGATATCTGCTGTTTCGTAAATTTGCGCGTGCTGCGACGCGCCGTTATCAATGATTCGAAATCTTTCATTAGTTTATATATGATTAATAGTGAACGGCAGACAACTGAAAATCACCTCCCGCTTTCAATTATTTGAAGGGCAAAGATAATGCAATCAGGACGTATTACAAAATCCGCAAAGTTTCGATATAAAAAATCGGCTTACGGACAAAGAAGAATAAAGACGGGTCAAAATACTGAAAAAAAGGGACAAACAGAAAGCCAACGGAACAATTCCGCTTTTCTGTCGGATTACCGTTGGTGGACAAAAAGTGCGTTTCGGAATGAAATGCGACATCAATCCCAAATTTTGGGATGTGAAAGCGGATAAAGCAAGCGGACGGATAATTCCCCGTACTTTTCGGACGTTTAGCGGACGTTTAGGATACCTTTCGGACGTTTAGCGGACGTTTATTTTGCCAATTCGTAAAAAATAGCCCTACCGGTTTTGCCAATTCTTGTAAAGATAATCTTTTCTGTTAAATCATGCAATTCGTCTGCCGCTGCTGTTTTCTTTACTTCATTTATAGTTTGATATTCGCTGTTTGTGATTTTACCTTTTTCTTTCACATATAAAACTGCTTTTATCTGCCTGTCATTCAGACCGAGTTGTTGCAGTTGTTCTGCTGAAAAACGGTCTTTGAAAAGCGTTACTAAAAAACCGCCGTCGCGTTCTGTGAGTTCCGGTTCGGGCAAACCTGCCTCTTTGCAAGTTTCAATAATACGAATCGTGCCGCGTCCCCAAGTGTCAATCAGTCCGCCTTTGAAACAGACATCGGCAATAAGCGGGTTGCGCGGTCTTGACGAATGAGAGATTTTCAACGATTCCAAACTTATACCTTCGGGCAATAGTCCTTCGTTCCAGATATTGATTTTATCATCATAAACGCGGATTTGAATAAAACTGCCCATATAATTGCGGTGTACCATCGCGTTGAGCAGCATTTCGCGAAGGGCCGGCACAGGATATTCGCCTTTTTCAATGCGGAAAAAACCTTCAAATTCGATATTTCGAATGAGAAATTTATGATTTAACTGCTCTAAAACATTGCGTAACAGCATAATGACATTACCTTCTTCGACTTCTTGAAAACGCAAATCGGCATCGTCTTTGGCAAAACGCCCGATTTTAATCATCGTGTTTGGATAAAACCTGCCGGGGTCTTTCCCGAACAAAACGATTGCACCGCGTTTAAGTTGCCCGTTTTCGGTAAGGCGCAATTTATCAAATATTTCCTCTGTCGATAGACCTTCAACTTCAGGCAAACGACCTTTCTCTTTCGACATTATTATGTATGCCTTAACTGATTTTTCGTCAATATCGGCAAAGGTGGCTCGCGGCTCAATCACATTATCCCAAGTTTGCCCGGCTCGTTTGAGCAAAAACTCGTTGAGGGCTGCACCTGTGAGTTCCTGTTTCACGCTTCCGCTACGGTAGTAATACCTGCCGCGCAAAGAAATCGGTACGGAATAAGGAGTTACAATGATTTCAATGTAATCTTTACCGTCTTCCTGCAAAAGATTGACTTCTGCGGTAATTCCCATCAAATTTTTGATTTTGTTAGGAATATCTTCCATTAGTTTCTTTTGGTCTGGTAAACCGACAACGGTAGCTGCATCGTCCTTGCCAATATAAATTTTACCGCCTTGGGCATTGGCAAAGCCGCATACCCATTTAAGGTAATCATCGTGCCAACTGCTTTTGTATTCTATGTTTTGAGTTTCGGACATAATATTTTATTTTTTGCATACAAATTTCGTATTCGTTCAAAGCCAAGCGAATAAATCCACTCAAAAAATTTAATCCGGTTCATTTCAATTGTCATGACAATGAACGGCACAAAGGTAATGTGTTTTTCTGAATTAACATATACATTCTCATAAAAATAACGACTTTGGAGTTATTTTACTTACTGATTGATTGAAGTATTGATTTATTGCTGTATGGTTGTATATCCATATTTTGGAAGGTTGATTTTTGGCTTTAAGTGTCCTGATTTTGCCCCTGATTTTAAAAATTTCGGGCGTCGGATATACGCTTTGCGTGGTTTTTGCGTTTATTATATTATTGTAGAAATAAGGAAATGAAGATTCGTGCAATTATTATAGCGCTTGTATATGTATCGTTGAGTATAAGTCTGTTTGGCCAGGACGGCAAACGGGTGAAGATATTCGGGAATGTACGCGATTCCGAAGGTAATCCGATAGAACTGGTCAATGTCAGTGTCAAAGGAACGATTATCGGGACGGCGACAAATGAAAAAGGATATTATTCCCTGTCGGTAAACGCCGCGGGCGATTCCGTCGTTCTTGTCTTTTCGTGTATCGGATATAATAAATCGGAGCGCATTATACCGGATTTGTCGCAGGATATGCGTTTGAACGTGAAGATGAATTATACGTCTTTCGAGCTTGACGAGGTTTCCGTAACCGCTCACCGGGTCAGGATGGATATGATGGAATCGCTTGATGCGGGCAGGCTGAAAATACTGCCTGACCCTTCGGGAGGCAGTATTGAGAGCCTGATCGTCACGTATGCCGGCGTCTCGTCGAATAATGAATTAAGCTCGCAATATTCCGTTCGTGGCGGCAATTATGATGAGAATATTATCTATGTGAACGGGCTGGAAGTGTTCCGTCCGTTTCTGATACGTTCCGGGCAGCAGGAAGGGTTGAGCTTTATTAATCCCGAAATGACGGAAAACGTGCAGTTCTCGGCCGGCGGCTTCGAGGCGCGGTACGGAGATAAAATGAGTTCGGTACTCGATATTACTTACAAGAAACCGAAAGCGCTGGAAGGCTCGGCCGGCGTAAGCCTGATGGGAGCAAGCGCTTATGTCGGCAGCGCAGCCGGTAATTTCACGCAGGTGACAGGCCTGAGGTATAAAACAAACCGTTCCCTCCTGGGAACGCTGGATACGGATGCGGAATACGATCCCGATTATACGGATTTGCAGACCTACATGACGTACCGTCTTACGCCGAAGCTGGAAGCCGACTTTTTGGGCAACCTGTCCATAAACAATTATAATTTCATTCCCCGCTCGCGGGAAACGCTTTACGGTACGGCGCGTAATCCCCGCGTATTCCGTGTTTTTTTCGACGGAAAGGAACGCGACCGCTTCCAGACCATGTTCGGTGCGCTGACGCTGAAATATACGCAAAACGAAAATGTGCAGTATGGCGTTCAGGTGTCCGCGTTCAACAGCCGCGAGGAGGAAAGTTATGATATTACGGGCGTTTATGATCAGCGGATTGCGGAAGCCGGAACGACAACCGGAGAGGTTATTTCGCCGCTTGATGTGGGCGGCTATCACGAACATGCCCGTAACAGGCTAAATTCAAATGTCGCCAATGCCGGTGTTTTCGGCGCAACCAAAATAAATGCCGGCAATACGCTGAAGTTCGGCGTCAATGCCCAGTATGAGCATATCATAGACCGTATAAGCGAATGGGAAAGCCGGGATTCATCGGGATACAGCCTTCCGCAAACAGGCTCTGCCGTAAATGTGATTTCAAACCTGTTTTCGGACAACAAACTGGAAAGTTGGCGTTATTCGGCATACATTCAGGATGTATTTAAATTCCGTTCCGAAAAGGGACTGTTTTCAATCATCGGCGGATTACGCGGCAGCTATTGGGATTATAATAAAGAATTTATAGTCAGTCCCAGGATTTCCGCCGGATTTATCCCCAATTCGAACCAGAATCTGATATTGCGTTTCGCAACAGGGTTTTATTATCAACCTCCGTTCCACAAGGAGTTGCGCATCACGGAACAGGATGAATCGGGAAATAACATCATCAAACTGAATAAAAAACTGAAATCCCAGCGTTCGATTCATTTTATTGCAGGCGGAGACTATACTTTCCGCGCTGTAAGTCGGAATTTCAAATTCACGTCGGAGATATATTATAAGAAGTTGGATGACATTAACCCGTATACGGTTGATAATGTCAAGATTCGCTATTACGGGGAGAACTGTGCCAAGGGATATGCGGCAGGCATTGACATGAAGTTTTTCGGCGAGTTTGTACCGGGAGCCGATTCGTGGCTGAGCGTTTCGCTGATGCGTTCGAGGCAAACCGTTAACGGAACGATAACCGTGCCGATGCCAAACGACCAACAATACAATATCTCGCTGTATTTCCAGGACTATTTCCCGGGAAACCGGCGTGCAATAATAAATCTTAAAGGCGTATTGTCCGGCGGACTGCCTGTGACGATACCGCGCAAAGGCTGGGAATCATTTTGGCACCGCACCCCTCCTTACCGTCGCATCGATATCGGCTTCTCGTATCAGATTGCCGGCGGTAAAGATGCGATCATGGACCGCCCCGTCTTCCGTAATTTCAAAAACATCTGGCTTGGCGTGGATGTATTCAACCTTTTCGACATCAATAATACAAATTCATATTACTGGATAACAGACGTATACAATCAACAGCACCCCGTCCCGAACTATCTGACCGGCCGCCGGCTGAATTTTCGCCTCAGCGTTGACTTCTGAATAATTAACAATTAATAATTAACCACTAATCATAATCATTCGCAACACGTCGCGGCGGGGCGTGCGGCCGGGTTCGGCGGCGGGAAGCATTTGTTTGCTCAGTTGGCGCCAACGGTTCAGCGTTTCGCTGTCGACAGGATCGTCAAGGCAGGCTTCCCAGCCGGGGAGGTAACCTTTGAGACCCATTTGCTGCACCAGCGGGAAGTCGGCATCCGTGTGCGACACGTCCCGGTAATAAATCAGCGTAGCTTTTTGCGCAATCAGGTTCGCCTGCAACTTTTCGAGCGGGACATTGCGGACTTTCAGTCCTTCGTCTATCGCCAGGGCGGAGGCTATGCCGGCTGCCTGGCCGAGCGCCATCCAGCAGGGTTCCATACGCAGGGTGGAGAAGCCGATGTGCGAGCCGGAAACGGGTACGGGTAACAGCAGATTGTCCACTTCGCGAGGCGTTATCACGCCGTATGGCACGGTGTACACGGCCGAGGGATAGCTGATGAAACCGTCTAAGTGAACGCGGCCGGCTTCGCGCTTGCGTACGGCATGGGAATCGAGGGCATAGTGGCTGGCGGTGATGCTGCCGGCATGTACGGGCGGTCGTCCGCCGGGCACGGACGGTATGGCGTCGTTAGCTGTGAAGAAGTAAGCGCACTCGAAACGGCGGCCTTCGCGGACATATACCTGGCGGGGGAAGTGGCCGTTATCAACGTATTCATCCGCGGCCAGTCCCCATTCCCGTGCGGCTTCGCGGAAATGCGCAGGCAACGCGGTATCGTTTTGTGCGAACCATAAAAGGCCCTCGGTGTATTCGCGCAGGCGTTGAGCGAAG
>JAITDQ010000082.1 GCA_031282485.1 Tannerella sp.
TTCAAGCGAACCGCTTTTGCTTATCAGTGCGGCATTTTCTTCGTTGGATGGATGGTCGGACAGGATGCTGGAACCTTTCAGTTCGACAATCGTTACTCCTTCGTTCTTTGTAATCTGAACAGGCGGAAGTTTCGATGCGGAAACAATTACCGCACTGTTCAGCGTCAGGCGGAGCGTGTTAGGCGCGGCGGCATTGTTCTGTATCTTCAACGAACCGCCGGACGTTGAGCCGGAAACATAAAACTCAACGTCACCGGAAGAAGATGATGCGATTGTAACGTCGGCTCCGCTTTTTGTCACGGTCACGCTGCCGTCGGAAGGCAGATTGACGACCGTTACCTCATTGTCCGAATAGGTGATGTTTACGGCGTTTTCGCTTATCACTACGGGTTGTAAAGTAATGTTCCTGTCCGTAAGGTCTTCGTTCGTTACCGTAACATCGGTAAGTATCCCCGTTTCGTATCCTTCGAGCGTAAAAATGATATGGTATGTACCTGCGGGAATACCGCCGATCAAATATGCGCCCGAAGCGTCGGTCGTTGCTTTTTGACCGACACCGGCATTATTGTCTGCTTTACGGATTTGTACGGAGACGCCTGCCGCCGCACGGCCGTCGGTCAGGCTTACCGTGCCGCCGATGTTGCAGGTCGGAACCGTAATTTTTTGAAGTACAATCTCATAAGCCGTTACATCGGCATTGACGACTGTCAGTTCGTCAATCGAAGCTGTTTCATAGCCGTCGAGCGTTGCTACGATTTTGTAACTTCCTGCGCTTACGCCGGTAATGATGTATTCCCCGGCGACGTTGACGGGCGACTGTCCGGCGTCGCTGCCGTCGGAAATCCTCACGAGCATGACCGAAGCGCCCAATGCAGCCCCGCCGTCCGATGTTGCAATGACTCCGCTAACGTTATATACTTGCGGCGTTTCCTCCGATTCCGATAAATCATTCGATTTACAGGCATACAGCGCCAAACAGGAAACTGTGGCGGCAAAAACGCAAATCTTTCTTTTCACAAAAATTTTCATAAGGATATAAGCTAAAATTCTGTTTGGAGAGTAAAGATAAGGTACCGGCGGGGGACGAAACAAACAGTCATTGTGAACTGTCCGATTTTTAGGGTGAACGGCAGAACTTATCAGCCTCTCCGCTTCAAGGCTTCCTTTCTTTCAGGAAAGCCTTACGCGGGTTTTGCCGAACCTGCAGCAATACAATCCGGCTATCGTCAATAATGCATTCACGATCAGCAATTCATACCCGAACTGATAATTCACCGCAGCTTTTAAGAGCGTATTGGCTGCAAAACAAATGACAGGCGATAAAATGCAGATATAAGGCGCCGCCCGGTCGCCGGTTCTCCGTTTGAACAGGATGCCGTAAGCAAATAATCCCAATAACGGCCCGTAAGTATAGGATGTAATCGTGTAAATGGCGTCGATAATACTGGTATTATTAATCGCTTTGAATATCAACATGATCAAAATAAACGCCAGCGAGATGCCTAAGTGAACGCCTAAGCGAATTTTTCGCGCTTTCCGCTCGTTGTATTGCGATACATTCAGAATATCTACGCAAACGGAAGTCGTCAATCCGGTCAGGGCAGAATCGGCGCTGGCAAAAGTGACGGCAATAATGCCTGTCATGAAGAAAATAATCGCCGCAAAGCCAAAATAGCCGCCGGTTATCAAATCCGGTAAAATATCATCGGACATGGCGGGGAGGACAATGCCGTTCTGCGAAGCGTAATTGAGCAGCAAAATACCCAGACAAAGGAAAAGGAAATTGATCGGAACGAAGAACAGGCTGCACAGGCCTACATTTTTTTGCGCTTCCTTCAAGTTCCGGCACGACAGGTTTTTCTGCATCATCTCCTGGTCGATGCCGGTCATTGCAACGGTTATAAAACATCCGCCGAGAAACTGTTTGAAGAAGTTTTGCTTCGTATGCCAGTCGTCGAAAACAAACATCCGGAAATGCGGACTTTGTTTGACGGACGCGACCATACCCGGAAAATCGAGATGTAACCCCTCTCCTACCCTTACAATAATCAAAACCAGTGCGGCTATTAAAAGACATGTTTGCAGCAAATCCGTCCACACAAGGGTTTTCACGCCGCTTTTGTGGGTATACGCCCACATCATCAGCAAAAATACGGCGGCCGTAAGCGCGAAAGGGATGTGCCACGCATCAAAAACATACGTTTGCAGGATAAAAACGGCCAGATACAAACGAACGGCGGCAAGAACAGTCCGGGATAAGAGGAAAAATCCGGCGCCGGTTTTATACGCCCGCGGCCCGATTCGTTTTTCCAGATAAGCGTAAATGCTGGTAACTTGCAGTTTATAATATAAGGGCAACAGGACAAAAGCAATAACGGCATAACCCATCAGGAAACCCAGCGTCATCTGCATGTAAGTCATGTCGATACTCCCGACCATGCCGGGAACCGACACAAAACTTACCCCCGACAACGATGCCCCGACCATTCCGACAGCAACCACATACCACGGCGATTTCCTGTTTCCCAGAAAAAAAGCGTCGTTCCCGGAATGTTTCTTCCCCGTGATCCGGGCAATGAAAAATAAAATTCCGAAATAGGCAAGGAGAATGCCAAATATAGCTGTCCCGTTCATATAATTACAACTGTTGCCCGAAGGAAAATAACTTGCGTTTTCACCCTGTTAAAACCGCCGGAAAATGTCTTCCGGCGCTTCGGAAAGGTCTTTACAGATGATGTCGGCATCTTTGAGCTGTTCCGCATCGAAGCTGGTGGTTAGCGCCATGCAGTACATCCCGGCGGCTTTTGCGGCCTGCACACCGTTGACGGCGTCTTCTATCACAAGGCAGCGGGACGGCTCGATGCCTAATTTTTGAGCGGCGGTAAGGTATATCTCCGGGGAAGGTTTTTTGTGTTTTACTTGCAGCCCGTTGACCGTTGCATCGAAAGTTTCGGCGGGAAGACCTGTTTCGCGCAGGTTGATTTCCATTTTCATCCGGTCGGCGCTGGTGGCTATGGCCGTTTTGACGCCGGCTTCGCGGCAGCGGCGGATAAATTCGCGTACGCCGCGTAACGGTTCCAGCCGCCCCCGTACGATTTCGCCATAAATCGTATAGGTGCGGAGTTTTGCTTCGGGAAGGTCGAGCGCCACGCCGTATTTTTCGGCTACCCCGCCGATATAGCGGTTCTCGCCTGCTCCGACGAAAGGCAGGAAATCTTCGGGCTGCACCGTTATTCCCCGTTCGCCGAACATGCGGACGGCGGCCTGACAAATCTGGCGTTCGGTATCGACCAGCACCCCGTCCATATCAAAAAGTACTGCTTGAATCATATTTTCTTTTTCTTTGATGTTACCTTATCGTATATAAAAAGGCAGAGCGCCGCCGCAACGCCGATGGAGAGTATTACAATCCACATGCGCGACGGCTCGTAGATGTCCCACAAC
>JAITDQ010000090.1 GCA_031282485.1 Tannerella sp.
TTCCATATTCCGGCTTTGTGATATGGCCTATTATTGTTATTCCTTTCTGTTCCGATATGGCGTCGTGCAGGGCGAGGGGGACGGTGAAAAGCAGTTCGTAGTCTTCGCCGCCGTTAAGCGCGGCGGTTATGAGGTTCATGTTAAATTCTTCGGCCATAACGGCTGTCTGGTAATCGATGGGGATGCGGTCTTCGAAGATACGGCAGCCTGCGTTGCCGGCTTTGGAGATATGAAGCAGCTCGGAGGACAGGCCGTCGGAGATGTCTATCATGGAGGTGGGTATGATTCCGGCCTGGTCGAGCATGGCGACGATGTCTTTGCGCGCTTCGGGTTTTAACTGTCGTTCGAGGATGTATTCTTTGCCGCTGAAATCGGGTTGGAAATCTTTTTCGCCGTTATAGATGCTTTTTTCTCTTTCGAGCAGCTGCAGACCCATGTAGGCCGCGCCGAGGTCGCCGGAAACGCAGATGAGGTCGTTTTCGCGGGCGCCGTGGCGGTATACGGTTTTTCCTTTTTCGCCTTCGCCCGTGCAGGTGATGCAGATCGTCAGTCCGGTCAGCGAGACGGAGGTGTCGCCGCCGACCAGATCCACGCCATAGACGTCGCACGCCAGCCGCAAACCGGCGTACAGCTCTTCCATGTCTTCGATGCTGAAACGTTTGGATATGCCCAGTGATACGGTGATTTGTTTGGGCTGACCGTTCATCGCGTATATATCCGAAAAGTTGACTACCGCCGATTTATATCCAAGATGTTTGAGCGGCACATACATCAGGTCGAAATGTACGCCTTCGAGCAACAGGTCGGAAGTGACCAGTACCAGTTTGCCGTTATAATCCAAAACGGCGGCATCGTCGCCTACGCCTTTGAGTGTACTTGCGTTCCTAAGTTCTATTTTTTCCGTCAGACGGCGTATCAGCCCAAATTCTCCGATTGTTGATATTTCTGTTCTTAACATTCTTTTTTTTGCAGTATACTGATTGTTGATATTATGTGTTTTAAAATGATTGCGTCAAAATCGTCTCTCCGTCCGGGCAGAAAGGTGACCGATATGGGGAGGTAATACAGACATGATTTCCATTTCCCGGGCAAAAAGCCAAGGGGTTTCAGGCGCATGGCGTCTTTCTCGGTGCAAATAATTTTGCACGAAGGGGATGTTATTTTCCGAAATTCATCGTCGATACGCTGTATGTCCAGCCGGTCAAATGCATGATGATCGGGGAAGCTGCATACATGCACATCATCGCAGCAGGACTTCATCACCTCAATAAGAGGCTGCGGACTGGCGACGCCTGTGATTAGCAGGATACTTTCATTCCTGTTTATTTCCGGTAATGAACATGCCTTCATGTTCTTTGACGGGAAGAGAGGTTCTATTTTGTGATAGGATATGCCGGAAAAATACAGGCGCTGATTTGCCATGAGAGACATGTTCTTCTCCATAAGGCGCAATTCTATCGGTTTGATATCTTCCCGGCATTTCGTCACGACAACGATATCCGCACGGGACACGGCGTAGACCGATTCCCGCAAATTCCCGGCCGGGAGAAGGTCGTCATCGTAATATAACGCATTATAATCCGTCAGCATGATTGTCAGTGAAGCCCGGACGTAACGGTGCTGCATCGCATCGTCAAGCAGTATCACATCCGGGCGTTTCCCTTCCGGCAGGGCGAGCAGGCGCCGTATGGCGCGACAGCGGTTTGCGTCTGCGGCAACGATGATGTCGGGGAACTTCCGTTTTATCTGACACAATTCGTCGCCGACATTATCTGCCGTACAGTTTTCGTCTGCAATGACCAATCCTTTTGTCCTGCGTTTATATCCGCGGCTTAGCGTGGCCACGCGGTATTGATCCTTTAGTAAACAGATAAGGTATTCCGTAAACGGCGTTTTTCCCGTACCTCCGGCGGATATGTTGCCGACGCATATCACCGGCACGGGAAATTTCTCGGACGGAAGGATGTTCAGGTCGAACAGCATATTGCGCACGTCCGTCACCATTCGGTATATGATTGCGAATGGCATCAGCAGCAAACGGATATATGCGTTCTTCCTTCCCATCACATACGGTTATAATGTTTCAAAGTCGAACGGCAGGCGCGCCTGTACGCCGCCTGTACGTTTCACGGTCTGCAACATCCGGAACAGTTCCACGTCTTCGCCAAGTGCATCATTTATGATGGAAGATTTCACGTCTCCCATTTGTTTTTTCAGGTAATCCATAAGCGGGTCTTTTGTATTTATCACCGTTTTGACGTCATAGTCCGTCAGGCCTGCAAGTTCGGCGGCAACTTCTATCGCGCGGTCGAGGTCGCCGATTTCATCGACAAGTCCGATTTCCAGAGCCTGTTCTCCCGTCCAGACGCGTCCCTGGGCAATCGCGTTGACTTCTTCTTTTGTCATGCCGCGTCCCTCGGCGCTGCGTGTGAGGAAGAGGTCGTAAAAACGTTCGATATAGCCCTGCATCAGCGCTCTTTCGTCGTCGCGCATCGGACGTGAGATATCGCCAAAATCGGAATATTTGTTTGTCTTCACGACGTCTGTCGTAACATCCAGTTTGTCAAACAGGCCGGTTGCGTTCGGGAAGACGCCGAAAACCCCGATAGAGCCGGTCAGCGTATTGGCTTCCGATATTATTTTGTCGGCGGCGCACGAGATATAATAACCGCCCGAGGCGGCAATGTTTCCCATTGAGACGACAATTGTTTTATTCTTCCGCAGTTCGTTCACCTGGTTCCATATCTGTTCGGACACATATCCGCTTCCTCCGGGGGAATTTACGCGCAGGACGACGGCCTTCACGTCATCGTTTTTCTTCAGTTTGATAAGTTCTTCAGCGAGTTCTTCCGTGATAAAAGCGGCCTGACTGTACGCCGGTATATTCTCCGAACCGGTGATTTCGCCTTCGGCATACAGGACCGCTATCTGGTCGCCCTTTTTCACGAGTGTTTTCTTTCTGATATTTTTGATTTTCGCCAGATTTATCATTTTCAGTTTCTTATCCGCTTCGACGCCGACAAGTTCCTTTATATAATTTTCGGCATCTTCGCGATATCGCAGTTCGTCGACAAGTCCGTATTCCACCGCTTTTCCGGCATCTGCGAACATAAAGCCGCCGTCAACAAACTCATTCACTTTCTCCCTGCCGATATTACGCGCCTCCGCGATACCGGATACGACATTATTCCAGATACCCTGCTGATACGACGTTATCTGCGCACGGTTCTCGTCACTCAGTTTATCAAGCATAAACGGCTCCACCGCGCCCTTGTAGGTTCCCACTTTGAAAACCTGCATTTCTATTCCCGCCTTTTTCAGGATTCCCTTATAAAATGTCGTCTGCGAAGCGAATCCCGTGAGCTGCAACATGCCCTGCGGATTCATAAACACTTTATCGGCCACGGACGAAAGATAGTAACACCGCTGCGAATAATCATCGGCATAAGCGACGATAAACTTCCCGCTTTCCCTGAAATCCAGTAATGCACGGCGGATCGCATCCACGCTGGCCGTTCCCGTCAACAGCGAATTGGCGTCAAGATATATTCCTTCGATTTTGTCGTTTTCCTTTGCCGTTTCAATTGCCGAAAGAACGTCTTTCAAAGAGAGCGATTCCCTCGAACCGAATAAATCCCCGAACTGGTTTTCGGAGGGAATATCCGTCAGACTGCCATTAAGAGAAAGTTTGAATACCTTTTCATCGCTTTTAGGTATATAAACGGATGATGTACTGCTTAATGATGATATCATTCCCACAAACATAACAAATCCCACCAGCGTAAACAGGCTGACAGTGATAAACGCTCCCAGTGCGGAAGCAAACATGATTTTAAAGAACTGTTTCATAAATACATAATTAATAGTTATTGCACTGACTGTTTTTAATTATTCAATCAAGAACCGCAAAGTTATAATTTTACCTGCAATATGAAGAATTTATAACAAAAAAAATGGCTTAAAAACGATCAGGCGTTTTTCAAAAAGAGCCGGCAATAAAAAAAACGGGGATTGCAGCAGCTGCAATTCCCGTATCATTCCATTTATATAAAGATATCTCTTACAGCTTGTTTTCAGAGCCAAGCACATCCTTGATTTTGTGAATATACAGTTTTTTTGCACTCTCACGAGCCGGTCCCAGATATTTACGCGGGTCAAATTCCGCCGGACTTTCGGCAAATACTTTACGGATGGCGGCTGTCATGGCAAGGCGGCTGTCGGAGTCGATGTTAATCTTGCAAACGGCAGATTTGGCTGCCCGGCGCAACTGGTCTTCCGGGATACCGATAGCATCCTTGAGCGCTCCGCCATATTTGTTGATTATCGCGACTTCCTCCTGCGGAACGGACGACGCGCCGTGAAGAACAATCGGGAATCCCGGTAATTTCTCTTCCACCGCTTCCAGTATTTCAAATGCCAGCGGAGGGGGCACCAATATACCGTCGGCATTACGCGTACACTGTGCGGGTTTGAATTTATTTGCGCCGTGAGATGTGCCGATCGAAATAGCCAGCGAATCGCAGCCTGTTCTGGTGACAAAATCAATGACTTCTTCCGGTCTCGTATACGTGTGGTGTTCCGCCACGACATCGTCTTCCACGCCGGCCAGCACGCCAAGTTCGCCCTCAACCGTCACATCAAACTGATGTGCATATTCGACAACTTTCTTTGTAAGGGCAACATTCTCATCGTATGGCAGATGCGAGCCGTCAATCATCACGGACGAAAAGCCCATATCAATACAGCTCTTACATAATTCGAACGTATCACCATGATCCAAATGAAGTACAATCTGCGGCGCCGGACAGCCAAGTTCTTTCGCATAAGCGACCGCACCTTCCGCCATATAACGGAGTATCGTCTGGTTCGCATATTTACGCGCACCACTCGATACCTGGAGAATGACGGGCGATTTGGTTTCAACCGCAGCCTGAATAATGGCCTGCAACTGTTCCATATTATTGAAATTGAAGGCAGGAATAGCATATCCTCCCTTAATTGCTTTGGCAAACATCTCGCGCGTGTTCACCAATCCTAAATCTTTGTAACTGATCATCGTTTTAATATTTATGATATTTAAAAATGTTGTTGTTAATCACATTCGTGCGGCAAAGATAGGAAAAATATACCGAAGATTTGCCCCGATACAATTATTTTTTCAAAATACGGCATTTTTTTTTGCAGGTTCAACTTTTATAGTTACCTTTGCGACCCGAAATAAAGAATTTACGGATTTTGATAACAAACATAAGAGATAATAACAATGAAAAAAGAACTTCATCCCGGAAATTATCGTCCGGTAGCATTCAAAGACATGTCGAATGATGAGACATTCATTACGCGTTCGACGATCAACACAAGGGAATCGATCGACATCGACGGTGTAACATATCCGCTTGTGAAACTTGAAATCTCAAACACTTCCCACCCTTTTTACACAGGAAAAGCTAAATTGGTGGATACGGCAGGCCGCGTTGATAAATTTATGAGCCGGTACGGAAACCGCAGGAAATAATTTTTTTTTTGAGAAAGACAAAGGAGGGGAAACTGCCGGCAGTTTCCCCTCCTTCGTTTTTCCTTTATTACCTCAACAGATGCTCGGTAGAGTATTCATAATAATGTTTCCCGACACGCAGCGAATTTCC
>JAITDQ010000167.1 GCA_031282485.1 Tannerella sp.
CGGTAATCCCAGTATTTCTTGGCGTTACTCAAACGGTCGAAAACCCCTTTTGAGTATTTCCAGTCAATGTCACAAAGAGCTACGATGTTTTCCGTACCTTCTACAGCCTTGAGGTTAGAATTACCCATACCCCCAATTCCAACACAGGCAATGTTTAATTTGTCGGTTGGCGCCGTATATCCATGGCTTTTACCTAAAATAGAACTCGGAGCAACAGTAAAAGCCGCTGCTGCTGCCGCACTCCTCTGCAGGAAGTTTCTTCTTGAAATGCTTGTCATTGTAATGATGTTTTTTTTTATGTTAGTATTAATGTAAAAAAGTTCCTAAAGTAAACATACTTGCTTCACAAAACCATGCAAATATAAATAAAAAAAATAGATACTTAAACTAAATAGTATTATTTTGCTCCGCAGTAATGATTTTTAACAAAAAGTGCATCATTTGCTAATGATAATAAAGCCGTTTTCAGGTAAATTCACGTTCAATTCATGCCGCCGAAACCTCCGGGCGGTCTGCCTTCGGGAGCGCCGCCCTGTCCGCCGAACCTTCCGCTCGGTCTGCCTTCGGAACCACCCTGCCCGTCCGGTCTGCGCTGCATGTCGGACATGCTTGCTCCGCCCTTGAATATGCTGAAACGGTAGATGAAGTGGCACATGAAATAGCTGTTCAGCGTATTAAATTCCGAATAGCGCGTATAAGCGGATGTCGTTGTGTATGAGATATTACTGCGTTGCTGCAATATGTCGTATATTTTGAGGCGCAGGGTTGCGGCGTTTCCTTTGAGGAAACTTTTGGATAGGGAAGCATTCCATAACCATTCGTTTTGTTCATACCCGTCGGAATAGCCTGCGTTTGTGGAATAGGCGATGTCGCTCTCTATTTTAAATTCGTAAGGCAGGTAAAGAACGGTGTTGGCGCCGGCGCCATAATTATACGTATTCAGGTCTGTCTGTCCTTCCAGTGAATTTCCGGTACGCCGGTAGGCGATATTCCCGTTCAGTCCGAAGTCGGCATAATCGGAACGGTAATTGATGGCGAAACGATCCTGGAGCTGTATTCCCCGGTTTGTATTTTTTTCCGTATTTATATAGCTGTTTGTATTTGAGTACATTAAGAACGCCATATTATTTACCGAAAGTTTTTTGTTCCGCAGGGGCGAATTTAGTATGATACGCGCATTGGCGTTATAGTTGCCGTTGATATTTTTATAGGTAGTACGCCTTTTACCGGTATTCGGGTCGTTGGTTGTATAATTCACGACATCATTTACCGTGTAGCCGGCATTTGCAAAGATTATGAATGCCGCCTGTTTTTCGGGCACGAAATTTTGAAACCGGATGAGCAGGTTATTTGTGTATATCGGCTTAAGATCCGGGTTACCGACGGTTGTATTCAGCGGGTCGGATACGTCTTCTACCGGCTGCAACTGCATCATTGTCGGGTGACTTGTCCGGCCTTCATAGTCGATGCGGAGATTCTGCTCCCGCTTCGGAAGATAATTGAACTGTATTGCCGGGGAATAGTTTACAACGTTACGGCTTGATGAATAAATGGTTTCGTTGCCGACAAATGTTTCCGTTTTCGCATGCGACGGGTCGACATTGAAGCCTATCGTGTAATTATATTTGCTGCGCTGGGCTTTGAATGCGAGGCTTGCACGCTGGTCTGCCGATTCGTTGCGGGAACTCTGGCTGTATGTCGAATCCAGCAGATTATAGTTGCCGCTGTTGTCGGGCGTGAATGCATTTTTCAGCGCTTCACGTTTGTTGCCGCTGTAGCTGTAAGCTAATTGAATAAAATTGTTCCGTCCGACAGGTTCAACCCATGAAACGAATCCGCGGTAATTATAATTCGTATTGTCATAATCAATCTGCTGGTCTATCAGGTCGTCCGCAAGTTCGGGCGACAGGAAATATTTGGTAAGCGAATAATTGTAACTGTCATTTTCGACCTTGTCGGTTCCTCCCGACAGCGAAACGCTTAATACGCGTCCCCGGCTGTTGAGTTTGCGGCTTGCTTCCAGCCGTCCCAGGACATTATACCCGTTCCCTTCCGAATGGGCGTCGGACGTTACCGTATTGACCGAATCCAGCAGGCTGTTCAGCGTATAGGAATCGCTTATTTCGTTCCGGTTTGTTTTACTGTAGGATAAGTCAGGCCTGAAAATAATTTGTGTCAGCGTATCCGGGTTCCATGTCATGCGCAGGTTGACGCCGATATTGTCATTTACCGTGTTTGATTTTGATTTGTCAAAGTCGTAAGTATTCCCGGACGGAAGGATGTTTTCCGTTTCATTTTCACTTTCGGCATCGTTGTCGGAATGAGAATAGCGCACATTTCCCCCGATCGTAAATTTCGGGCTGAGTTCCTTGCTGAAGTTCGTACCGATATTACCGGACTGCGTAATTCCGTTTCCGGCTCCGAAACCGCCCATGCCGCGTCGTCCGCCGCCGCCCATACCGCTGAACATCGTCGAGGCGAAGTCCGAAAATCCCATGTTATTGGTATTGTTTATGCCTCCGATAAGCGAGAACTGGTCGTTGTTTATAAACCGGTTTAACATGAAATTGCCTTCATAGCGTTCCTTGCTGCCATATCCGGCGAAAGCGTTCCCAAACCAGCCTTCTTTCATGCCGGGACGGATGGTGAGGTTGATAACGGGTTCTTCATCGCCGTCATTGAAGCCGGTCATCATCGCCATATCGCTTCGCCGGTCATACGTCTGGACTTTTTCGACCATTTTTGCCGGCAGATTTTTGGATGCCACTTTCGGGTCGTCCGAGAAAAATTCTTTTCCGTCGACCAATATTTTCTTTATCTGCTTTCCGTTAATCGTCACGGTGCCGTCGCTGCTTACTTCGACGCCGGGCATTTTCTTCAGCAAATCTTCGAGCATGGAGCCTTCCGTTACTTTATACGAATCGGCATTATATTCAATCGTGTCTTCTTTGACGGTCACTTCAACCGCCTTGGCCGTAACAACCGCTTCGCCGAGAAGGATGCTGTTTTCGTCCATTTCTATTTTACCGACATTCACGACGTCCGAACGGCCGGTGATTCTTAAAGGCTGGTATACCGGTTCGAAACCGACATAAGTAATATGGAGCAGATAGGTTCCGGGGACAATGTTTTTCATCGAGAACTGTCCGTCTCTACCGCTTGCAACACCTGCTTTCATCGTGCTGTCCTTCCCGGACAGCAGCCGGACGGTTGCCGCTTCAACCGGTTCCTGACTTTGCTTCTCAACGATTGATCCTTTTATTTCTACTTTGTTTTGTTGCGCCGTCACGGGCAATGATAATAAGGAAAAAAGACTAATACCTGTTAAAACCAATAAAATCCTGTTCACCATAAAAATTGATATTTTTACGGAAATAGACAGTTGAGAGGTTGAAAAGTTTAATGATTTACCGCTTTTTAGCTTTTATTGACGTTTACATGGACGCCTTGAGTCCTTTTATCACGGCATTTGTGAAACCGGCTTCTTCCATTGCGTTTAATCCTTTGATTGTAATTCCTCCGGGGGTCGTCACCTTGTCAATTTCGGCTTCGGGGTGACTGTTGTTCGCATCGAGTAAAGCGATGGCTCCCTTAAGCGTCTGCATTTCTATGATTTTTGCCAGTTCAGGGCTTAATCCGAGTTCTACCGCGCCTTCGATAGACGCTCTTATATATCTGAAAGCATAGGCTATGCCGCACGAAGAAAGGGCTGTGCCTGCATTTATGAAGCGTTCCCCGATAATCAGGGTTAATCCCAGTTCGTCGAATATTTTTTTTATCGTACCGGTTTGTTCCGGCGTCGCATTGTATACGGAAACCATGTTTACGCTTTCTTTTACTTCGATAGCCGTATTGGGTATGATTCTGAAAACGGCAGGCAATTCGCCGTCCTCTTTTTTCAGATATTCGCACAGTTTGGCAAAATCGACGCCGGCGGCGATGGATACAAATATCTGTTTTTTATAAGACATGAAATCTTTTATTTCCGTTATGACGGATTCGATAATCCATGGTTTTACCGCGACGATGACGATGTCCGCATCTTTGACGGCTTCCATGTTGTCCGTCGTCGTGCGGATGTCTTTGTTTACCTCGCTTATTTTATCTAATGTATCCGTCGACAGGTCGGAACAGCAGATATCCGACGATTTGATGATATGACTCTTTCCCAATACGCGTGCGATAGCGCCGCCTATATTTCCTGCACCTATAATTGCTATTTTCATTGATTAATATTTTAAATTTCCTGCAAATATAGCGCAAACTGTGAAGAATGCAAAAGGTTAATTCTTTTTTTGAGGTGTTATTAGTTTATGAACCTGTCCCCGGCCGGTAAACAGCAAGTCCGGAGGCGCCTGACAAAAACATTCTTTGACATGTTGGTTCACACACTAATTCAGTTATTATTCGTATCTTTTTTATTTCCTCCGATTTAACGTATAACCCTCTAACCCGAACTCCGCAGGTGTTTGCTTTTGCCCGTTTTCAACCGATAATAATAACACTTCAAAAAAAGAATTAGCCAAATCTTAATAAAATCATGGTTCAGATGGAAATTTGTTGTATTTTTGTGGAAAATTTATTGATAAGAAATCGTATGAAATCATTCAACACCACAGGTCCCTGCGACCCTCAACGACATTACATGCTGCCGCCCGAAGAACGTTTAGTCGGAGCAAGTTTAAGCCGTTATATTGACGAACAGCTTTACTGGGTGCTTCATG
>JAITDQ010000231.1 GCA_031282485.1 Tannerella sp.
CGCACCCGACGGCCCGGTCTACCAAGCCGGCACGCTCTCCGGCAACCCCGTCGCCATGACCGCCGGTCTGACAACCCTCTCGTGCCTTGAGGACGAAAACTTCTACACCGCATTAAACGACAAGTCAGCCGCCTTCCTCGAAAGCCTCAAGGCGCGCCTGTCAGGCAAAGACATCGTCATAAACCACGCCGGCAGCATGTTCACCCTGTTTTTCACCCCCGCCGGCAGAGTCGAATCGTTCGAAGACGTCAAAAAGTGCGACCTCCCGCGTTTCGCCCGTTTCTTCCGTCACATGCTCGCCCACAACATCTACATTTCCCCCTCACAGTTCGAAGCCAATTTCATCTCCACCGCCCACACGGAGCGGGAGCTGACCCGTTTCGTCGCCGTAGCTGCCGGGTTCACGTGATAGCTCATCCCGCCACGGGAAAAAAATCATAAATTGATGCTTGATTGAGAAAAATGTTTTATCTTTGCATTGTTATTTTCATTTGTTATTTGTATATATCATAATAACAATATATTATATGAATAAAATGTCCGAATTTTATTCTTTTTTTCGGACACTTTTAGAGAGGAATAGAGTATGGAAGATAGTATATCCGGTAAAATCCGGCAACGAATCACAAAAGGTAAAACCGGCAAAATATTTTTTGCGAAGGACTTTAGTGATATGGGAAATGATGAATTGATTAACAAAGCTTTGTTTCGCCTTGAAAAAAATAAAATATTGATTCGCCTTTCTCAGGGCATATATTTGTATCCGGTTATAGATAAGGAACTTGGAATTATGCTTCCTTCTCCTGATATAATATCCAAGGCCATAGCGAAACGTGATAACGCCCGAATTTTGCCTGCCGGTAATCATGCCATGAATTTGTTAGGACTTTCTACGCAAGTTCCTATGAATGTGATATATCTAACTGACGGTTCTCCGCGCAAAGTAAGTATTGGAAAACGCAAGATTACATTCAAAAAAACTTCGCCCCGAAATTTCATGTATAAAGGAAAGATTATTCCCTTAATTGTTTCCGCCCTGAAAACGATTGGCAAAGACAACGTAACGATAGAATACATAAACCGTTTGGATGAAATTTTATCCGAATCGGAAGATAAACAGATTCTTTTGAACGATATAAACCACGCTCCGGCATGGATAAAAAAGATATTAGTTCCTCTAATTGAGAAAAAATGAATGGTTGGCAAAGTAATTCGACCGAAAGGCAACGTGTTATAATCGGAAACATAGCATTGCAAACAGGCTATTCGCCACACGCCATTGAAAAAGACTGGTGGGTTTTTGCGAAAGACGCTTTATCGGATATTGCTCTGTATAAAACGATTGTTGAACATCGTTCCATTATGACAAGAGAAAAAGGCGTTGATTATTCTACGCTTTGCCCTTCACAAATTAATTTTATTCCTGAAAATGAAGAAGTCATTGAAATATGGCGAGATGATTACAAAAATATGCGCGAGACATTTTTTTATGAAGTTCCCATTCATTTTGATGAATTATTGGAACGGATGAAAGAACTCCGTGACCGATTTCGGGCAATTGAAATGGACAAATCAGTTTTTGATAATTTGTAATTCAAGTTTCCCGTAGGGAACGCAATGAGAGATACAAAATACATCCTCCGGATTTCCTTTATGTATGTGGGAAAGGGTGGGAAACTTAAATAATTTCATGCATTTCGTTTTTTATTCAAACAAGACTTTGGCGCATGTTCAACATTAAAATCAAATGAATCATGGCACGCTATCTTGATCCCAAAAATGATTTGATTTTCAAGCGTATCTTCGGCGAGCATCCGCGTTTGCTCGTCAGTTTTCTCAACGCGCTGATGCCCTTGGCGCCCGACCGCAGGATGGCGGTACTGTGGCTCCGTTTCCTGAGCGAAGTGGAAGACCGGACAGAGAACATATCGCCCGACCTGCTGGAGAATGAGGAGATAAAGGAAGCGCTCACGCTGTGCGAAGAAGCCGCCTTCACAACGAAAGAACGGGAGTGGTATGAATATTACTGGGATTTGGTGCGCACGGAAAAGGGACTGGTAGAAACTGCGAAAGCCGAAGGGCTGGCCGAAGGACGAGCCATAAGTCTGGCTAAAGGAGAAGCCAAAGGACAGGAAAGAACCGTTTTAACCGCATATCAAAACAACTTTTCCATCGAACAGATCCGTATGTTTTCCGGCCTGAACGAAGATGCTATTCTTGAAATCCTGAAACGGAATGACTGCATGAACAATTGAATATTTCAGACATTATGAATTATGCTGAAGACGTTTTTGCCGAATATGCCGAATCATACATGTCTGATGGGGACAGGGCTTTAACAATTCGCAGTGTTAAATATTTATAACGCGCTGTTATTTTTTTGTTTTTTGCTTGCAGAAAATAAGAAAAACAATTTACCTTTGGCCTCGATTATGAATTATAGTCATTTAATAAATAAAAAAAATGAGAAACAGTAGATTATTCATAGAGGACACAAAAAAATTAAGGGCATTAACATTATTTA
>JAITDQ010000272.1 GCA_031282485.1 Tannerella sp.
ACAAGACGATTGTCTTTCACGTACGATTTTGCATATTCTTTGCGATTGAGCGAGGCTTTGAAATTGATTGATTTCGGTTTCGACGATTTTATTTTGATGTGTATCCTGTCTTTGTCGAAATCGGTGATGACTTTCATCTGATATTCAACGCCGTTCCTGTTCCACGACACGTATGCCACAGCATCTTCGATATCGAGCACGCTTTCGTAGTTTTTAAACTCGCTTTTATCGTCCCAGTCGATGTTCAACTCCGAAAATATCTGATAACAGCCGAATTCGCCGTAAGCGCCGCTTCCTCTACACGAACCGGGACCTTTGCAAACAAATGTCTGCTGTAAAAGTTCCTGCGCTTCCTTATTTTTCTTCGCAAGTAACAAATCCTGAATCTCTTTCAGGTATTGATTGGCTTCTTCTCTGTCGGCATCCTGATATCCGCCCGACCACAAAGAGATTTCGTTCAACACAATCGTCTCGACATCCGGATTCCCGAACACCATAGCGCCCAGACGACCGTTTCCCAGCGGCAACGATTTGCTAAAAACCTTTGCCGGCGTATCAAAACGCAAACTTATGTCGTTCGTGATGTCTTTAACTTGACTGCTACACGAACATATCACAGTAATAATCAATAGAAATACATTTCTTTTCATGATACATTGTTTTATTTAATATAATCCGATGCAAATATATTAAAAATTTCATTTCCACAAGTATTTCATACTGCCGATTTATAATAAAAAAACGTTTCTCACCTTTTAATTAGCCTTTTCCATTAGCCGCAAAAAGCGATGGAGCAGACAATAAAGCTGTACCTGCTGCCATTGTTTTTAAAAAACGATCGTAACGCGGTCGCCCGGTTTCCACTGACGGGGAATATCGGCGTATATACCATATCGCTATACTCGTTCCATACTCATTCTATACTCATTCCATACTTGTTCCATACTCATTCTATACCACAGATATACTACAGATATACTTGCTCTATACTCATCCCGACTTTTCAAAAACAAAAAAGGCGATCCTCAAAACGGTAATGTTCGACGCGGAAGCGTTACTTTTTCCCTCGAATATGCCTGTCCGTACCGGCGCCTTGCACAACCGGCAAAAGCGTGTGCCGGAGTTGGGTTTGCGCGAAAAAAACAATAAAAAACGGGGGAATAAATTATCAGGCTATTGCTAAAAATATATCCGCGATTATGCAATAAACAAAATAATTACTACCTTTGCCTCCCCTAAGAAAACATAATTAACAAATAAAACATTGAAAAAAATGAAGAAGCACAATTTTTATGCAGGCCCCTCTATTTTAAGTCAGTACACGATTAAAAATACGGCTGATGCGATACTCGATTTTGCAAATACGGGATTATCGTTAATGGAAGTTTCTCACAGAGGTAAGGAATTTGTCGCCGTTTGCGACGGGGCGCGTGACCTGGTTAAGGAATTATTGGATGTGCCGGCTACGCACGACGTGATTTTCCTCGGAGGCGGCGCCAGTATGCAGTTTTGCATGGTTCCCTACAACTTGTTGAAAAAGAAAGCGTCGTACCTTGATACCGGAACTTGGGCTTCCAAAGCAATAAAGGAAGCTAAATTATTCGGCGAAGTCGAAGTCGTCGCTTCATCTAAGGAGAAAAATTATACGTTTATTCCGAAAAATTACACGGTTTCCGACGATTCGGACTACTTTCACATTACGACAAATAACACCATTTACGGAACGCAGATCCGTCAAATCCCGGAGGTTAACGTCCCGCTCGTCGCAGATATGTCGTCCGACATCTTCTCGCGTCCGGTGGATGTGTCGAAATATGATGTAATCTATGCGGGAGCGCAAAAAAACCTGGCGCCGTCGGGCGTTACAATCGTTATTGTACGCAAAGACGCACTCAACCGGGCAGGCCGTCCGATTCCTACCATGCTGAATTATATGACGCATGTAGAAAAAGAATCCATGTTTAATACGCCTCCGGTTGTTCCCATTTTTGCCGCACTCCAGACACTGAAATGGTATAAGGAAAACGGCGGCATAACTGCCATGCAAAAGAAAAACGAGGAAAAAGCGGCGGTTCTGTATGATGAAATAGACCGTAACAAACTTTTCAGAGGAACGTCCGAAACGGAAGACCGCTCGCTGATGAATGTCTGTTTCGTTATGAACGACGAATACAAAGAACTGGAGCCTGAATTTGCAACATTTGCCGCCGCAGCCGGAATGATTGGTATCAAAGGACACCGCTCCGTAGGCGGATTCCGCGCATCCATATACAACGCCATGCCGGTAGACAGCGTGAAAGCCCTTGTTCAAACCATGCAGGATTTTGAGAAACAACACTAAAAATCAACTCACAGAATTACATAATTTTCAAAATTTACAGGTTTTCATCGCGTGAATTATGAAAAATCATGTAAATTCTGTGATTGAATTAATAACTATTAAAAATATACGAATGAAAGTTTTAGTTGCAACAGAAAAACCATTTGCCGCTATTGCCGTAAATGGAATACGTGAAGCCGTCGAAAGCGCAGGCTTTGAACTGGCGCTTCTGGAAAAGTATGCCGAAAAGGCGCAGCTGTTAGAAGCCGTGAAAGATGTCGACGCCATTATAATCCGCAGCGATAAAATCGATAATGAAGTGTTTGACGCCGCCGGACAGCTGAAAATCGTTGTACGCGCAGGCGCGGGATACGACAATGTAGACCTGGAGGCGGCCACCGCCCACAATGTATGCGTGATGAACACACCGGGACAAAACGCAAATGCAGTAGCCGAACTGGCGCTCGGCCTGATGGTTTACGCCGCGCGTAACTTCTTCGTCGGGACGTCGGGGATAGAACTGAAAGATAAAAAATTAGGCATACACGCGTATGGCAATGTAGGACGTAATGTAGCCCGCATCGCCAAAGGCTTCGGTATGGAGATTTACGCTTACGACGCTTTCTGTCCCGCCCCGGTAATCGAAAATGACGGCGTGAAAGCGCTTCATTCCGCAGCAGAACTGTATGAACGCTGTCAGTTTATATCGCTTCATATCCCGGCAACGGCCGAAACGAAAAACTCAATTAACAGCGACCTGCTGTCAAAAATGCCTAAAGGCGCCGTCCTGATTAACACCGCCCGCAAAGAAGTAATTAACGAAACGGAACTGGTCAAGTTTATGGAAGAACGTACGGATTTCAAATACTTAACGGACATCATGCCGGGAAATCATGCGGAATTGACCGAAAAATTTGCAACCCGCTATTTCAGCACTCCTAAAAAAACAGGAGCGCAGACGGCAGAAGCAAATATCAACGCCGGCATCGCCGCAGCAAACCAAATCGTCAAATTCCTGAACAACGGCGACAGAACATTCCAGGTAAACAGTTGAGCGAGGAGAGGGAAATCCCCCCCTCCCCCAACTTTTAATTTTTAATTCTTAATTATGAAAATAAAGCCCTTTAATGGTATACGTCCGCCGAAAGACATAGTAGAAAAAGTGCAGTCGCGGCCTTACGATGTCTTAAATTCCGAAGAAGCGCGAGCCGAAGCGGAAGGCAATGAGAAATCGCTGTATCACATCATAAAACCGGAAATAGATTTCCCGGCAGGAACAGACGAACATGACCCCGAAGTTTACGAAAAAGCCGTGGAAAACTTCCGCAAATTCAAGGACAACGGCTGGCTTGTTCGGGACGACAAAGAACAATACTACATTTACGCCCAGACGATGAACGGAAAAACGCAACACGGATTAGTCGTATGCGCCTCCGTCGACGATTACATGACGGGCAAAATCAGGAAACACGAGCTTACCCGCAAAGACAAGGAGGAAGACCGCATGAAACACGTGCGCATCAATAATGCCAACATTGAGCCGGTCTTCTTTGCCTTTCCCGATAACGTGGAAATCGACGGGATAGTCGCCAAATATACGAACGAGGCGCCCGAATATGACTTCACGACAGCGCCGGACGGTTTCCGCCACACTTTTTGGATAATCAGCGACGCCGCCGACATTGCGCGTATCACGGAACTGTTTACCGCCATACCTGCCCTGTATATTGCAGACGGCCACCACCGTTCTGCGGCAGCCGCCTTAGTCGGAGCCGAAAAAGCGGGACAAAACCCGAATCACCGCGGCGATGAAGAATACAACTATTTCATGGCCGTATGCTTCCCGGCTTCTCAACTGACGATTATCGACTACAACCGGGTAGTAAAAGACCTCAACGGACTTACGGACGACGGGTTTCTGCAAAAACTCACGGACAGCTTTATCGTGGAGAAAAAAGGCGCCGAAATTTTCAAACCTTCCCGGCTGCACGAATTTTCACTGTACATAGGCGGAATCTGGTATGCGCTCACGGCGAAACCCGGAACGTACGACGACAACGACCCGACAGACGTTTTAGACGTCACCATATCATCCCGGCTCATCTTAGATAACATATTGGGAATAAAAGACCTGCGGACGGACAAACGCATCGATTTCGTAGGAGGAATCCGCGGCCTGGGCGAACTGAAAAAACGTGTGGACAGCGGCGAGATGAAAATCGCGCTGGCGCTCTACCCCGTTTCCATGAAACAGCTTATTGATATAGCCGATACCGGCCGCATCATGCCTCCCAAGACAACATGGTTTGAACCTAAACTCCGTTCGGGATTAGTCATTCATTCATTAGATTGAGGTTTTTTTGATGATAAAAAACGTGATTTTCGATATGGGCGGCGTACTTGTGGATGTGCGCCGCGAGAGGGCGATTGCCGCTTTTAAAGCAATCGGCATAGCGGATGCGGACAATCTGATAGACTCGTATCATCACAAAGGTATTTTCCTCGACATCGAAAACGGGAACATTGATACGGATACATTCTGCCGCCTGCTAAGCGAACATGCCGGGAAGGCCGTGTCCCGGCACGACGTCGAACAGGCGTGGAGAAGCATCGTTTCCGAGCCGCCTCCGTACAAACTGGATTATCTTACGGAATTGCGGAAGACGCATACGCTCTTCCTGTTAAGCAACAACAACCCCATATTGATGGATTCGTGGGCTTTTACAAATGAATTTTCGCCCGCCGGACACCCGATAACGCATTATTTCGACAGATTATACCTGTCTTACCAAATGAAATGCACGAAGCCCGACACGATAATTTTCGAAAAAATGATTCTTGACAGCGGCATAAAACCGCCGGAATCATTATTCATCGACGATGGGATGCACAACATAAAAACAGCAGACAGGCTCGGCTTCCGGACTTATCTCGCCGAAAACGGCGCCGACTGGCGAGAAGATATATCAAAGATTATCAGCAAAAAATAGCTTTATATGCATAATAACACGTATCTTTACCGAAAAATTACATTATGGGAGCAGAAATAACAAGAAAGACAATTGAGTTAAAGGCTGAAACAAAGCGAATGTTAAGTTATCGGGCTATCGAAAAAGGCGTTTCTCTGAAACATTATATTGAGTCCGTACTGGACGCCGTTGCCGACGAACAGGAAGACGGGATTTTGCTTGAACTCTCTGCCGAAACGGAAGGTATCGTTTCCGGACAGGAAAAATCCGATTTTGTCAACATGCTTCATTCCCTCCGCCAATGACCATCGAATACGACCGAAAATTTATTAAAGATTTTCAAACGGCGCCACAACACATAAAAATTGCTTTTGCTGAAATTCATTCCGATCTGGAAACGGCTCTAACCTTATGCAAAATCAACCGGTGCCGCAAATTGAAAGGCTCCGATGACATGTACCGCATCCGGCCAGGCAGCTATCGGGCTACTTTTTGCCTGAGAAACCCGCATACCATCGAATTTCTGCGTATTTTACCCCGCGGACAGGTGTATAAAAGAAAATAGTTACACAAGCCGGCGCCATATAAGCCGCTGCATCACTGATGTTGCGGGCGCAATAAATCATTGACGGTTTTGACGGGGTTAAATGTTTCTATCGGGACTTCAACAAAAACGGTATTCCAGTCGCTCATCGAACCGTTCCACAAGCCGGGCAGTTCAAGCGCCTTCAAGTCGCGTCCGTCTTTACTCTTTTTTGAGATAAAACCGGTATCCCTGTCCACGTAATCCGGCAGGTTGTACTTTTTGTCGTTCACATCCTTCAGTGCACAAACCAAATCAACCGGATTAAAATGCGAACCCTGTTCAAAAGCCTTCTTCGCCTCCGGGTTCGTCATGTCAATCTGCGAACTCTCCAGAATCTGCGGCGAAATGGTGTTGTCCGAATTATAAGCAAGGAAAGGCCCTCCGCCCGGCTCGCCCGCGTTCTTCACCATACCGCAGACGCGCAAGGGACGCATCAGCTTCTTCTTTATGTAAAGCACAAGCTCCACATCTTCAAGAAACTTTGTCTCCGGGTTTTTTATGCACAGCACATCCTGAAGGAAATAAATCATCTCTTCTATCTGCTCATGGGTATAATTGCCGCTTTCAATAAGACGCACATATCCGAATATCTTCTTCTGCAACGTCACAAGCACGCCGGCCAGCACTTTTTTGAAACGTACGACGATGTCCTTCATGCCGTCGGGCGTTACGTTATCTATATTTTTTATGAAAACCACATCGCTGTCGAGCCGGTTGAGGTTTTGTATAAGAGCGCCATGCCCGCCCGGGCGGAACACGATCCGGCCTTTCGCATCACGGAACGGAGCATTCGCCCCGTCGACGGCAATCGTATCCGTATTCGCCGGCTGCGTACTGAAAGACAAATCATACGTGACGCCGTACCTCTTCTCATAGACCGCCTTTTTCTCCCGCACCAGCGCTTCAAACAAAGGCAAATGTTTCGGCGATACCGTAAAATGTATGTCGACGGTATGCTCCGAATTTGCGGCATACAGGGCGCCTTCGACCAGATGCTCTTCCATGGCGGTACGCGCGCCTTCCCGATAGCGGTGGAACAACAGCAGCCCCTTGGGAAGGGAACCGTAACCAAGTCCTTCCGGCTTCAGCAGGTTTGCTGCGACAGTTTTATACCGTCCTTTTGCAAGAAGCGAAGGAATATCCGCGCCCTCATTTTTGCGGCAAACAACATTCAACGCCTCATAAAAGGCAAAATCCGGTATTCCGTCAAAAAAATCCTTCTCAAAATCAGTGACCGGCGTGTCATAAGAAGCCTGCAAAAACGCAGTCAGTTCCTTAAACATACGGCTTGCCGCGCCGGATGCAGGAACAAATTTCGTGATCCGTTTCTTACTCTTCAGGTAATTATCCCATGATTCGATAAAACGGTTCTGCCCGTCTTCGGTAAGACACAGGATGCCTTTCTCAACGGACGCCGATGATTTTATTTTCAGGAAAGGAAACCCCTTAATGAAATAATTCAACTGTTCTTCAACCTGATTTTCCGTCAAATTCTTCGTTTTAAGCTGCAATAAATCTTCCGGTTTAAGCATAACATAAAGTTTTTTTATTGGTTTAGCATTTTTTTTCACCCCCCAAAGATAAGCACTTATTCACAAAGAGCAAATACTTTTCGAGAAATAACGCGCCTGTCCGGGAAATAAATTAAACGATCGTGCAATAGAATTAGTCATTGTATCGTTAAATTGACGGGGCAAATCGCTATCTTTGCCGCAGGTAATGTAATTCAGGTTTCGATATGACACAGACAGGCAAGTTTTTCACGGAAGAAGAGAAGAAAATATTTTTCTCCAAGTACAGGGAGTTAGTCAACGCGCTTTCGGAGAGTCTCGAAAAGGAAGATGTCCCGAAAATACGGCAGTTACTCAAACCGGTGGTCGCAATGGAATGTTATGGCCGCGACCGCAACGGGATCAACGGCATGCTTCGCAATATAGAAACAGCGTTGATCGCCACGAAGGATATCGGGCTTAAACGCACGTCCATTCTCGCGCTTATACTGTATCGCCCGGTTCTGAAAAAAGCGATTACAATAGAGGAAATCGAAAAAATATTCAGCACCGACGTTTCGCTTATTATCAACAGGCTGTTGAAAACGTCCGACCTCTACGCCCGCAACACGGCAATAAACTCGGATAACTTCCACCGCCTGCTGTTCTCGTTCGCCGAAGACGTCCGCGTGATACTTATCATGATTGCCGACCGCCTCTGCATGATGCGCATGGGCAAAGAGATCGTCGAAGAGAAGGATCGCATACGGCTCGCTACCGAAGTCGCCTATCTGTACACGCCCCTGGCGCATCGACTCGGATTATACAAGATAAAAAGCGAAATGGAAGACCTGACGCTTAAATACATGGATCCCAAACAATATTATTATATCAAGGATAAACTCAACGAAACAAAACGTTCGCGCGACGCTTATATTGAGAAATTTATCGAACCCGTCCGTAGAAAACTGTATGAGGCCGGGTTAACGTTCGAAATCAAGGGACGGACGAAATCTATTCATTCGATAAACAACAAAATAAAGAAACAGAAAGTCGATTTTGAAGGCATATACGACCTGTTCGCCATCCGTATTGTCCTCGATTCGGAAAAGGAACGGGAACGTGCGGACTGCTGGCATGCGTTCTCCATCATAACCGACATGTATCAGCCCAACCCCCAACGCATGCGCGACTGGATTTCCGTGCCGAAGACGAACGGGTACGAAAGTCTGCATATCACCGTCCTGGGGCAGCAAAAACGCTGGGTCGAAGTGCAGATACGCACGGAACGTATGGACGAGATTGCCGAAAAAGGACTGGCGGCACACTGGAAATACAAAGGCGGACATGCGGAACAGGGTCTCGACGAGTTCCTGTCGGACGTACGCGCCGTACTCGAAACGCAAGGCTCGACGCCGATGGACTTGATGAAAGAATTCAAAATGGACCTTTACCGGGACGAAATTTACGTCTTCACGCCAAACGGCGACCTGCTGAAACTCGGCAAAGGCGCAACGGTGCTCGATTTTGCCTTTGCCATTCATTCGAAGATCGGGAGCCGCTGCATCTCCGGGAAAGTGAACGGAAAGAATGTGCCGATAAAGCATGTCCTGAATAACGGGGATACGATAGAAGTCATCACCTCGCCGACACAAACGCCCAAACGTGACTGGCTCTCGTTCGTCGCCACCGCCAAAGCGCGTGCAAAAATAAAACAGGCGCTCCGCGAAGAATACGCCAAAAGCGCCGACCTGGCCAAAGAACAGCTTCAACGACGCATGAAAAACCGCAAGGCGGATATCGAAGACGCCGTGCTGATGAGGTACATCAAGAAAAAAGGCTATAAAACGGTCACCGATTTCTACCTCGACATCGCCGAAGAAAAATTAGACATAAACACCGTGATCGACGAATGTGTCGAACTGGAACAGAAGGAAAAGGAAATCCCCGAACACGCCGAGACACGCAGCGCCGGAGAATATGTCGCCAACATCGAAGCAAAAGAACTGTCCACCCACCAGGACATCCTGGTGATCGACCGCAACCTGACCGGCATAGATTACCGTCTCGCAAAATGCTGCAACCCAATATACGGCGATCCGGTTTTCGGATTCGTATCGACGCAGGGAATCAAAATACACCGCATGGACTGCCCCAACGCCACAGAGATGCGCACCCGCTTCGGATACCGCATCATCCCCGCCGAATGGAGCGGCAAAGGCACAAGCGGATACGCCGTCGCACTGCGCATTGTAGGAAACGACGACATCGGCATCGTGACAAACATCACATCCGTAATCAGCAAGGAAAACCGCGTCTCGCTGCGTTCGATAAACATCGATTCGGTCGACGGCCTTTTCCAGGGAACATTCACGATCATCATCCCCGACACATCCTCCCTGACGGTTTTAATCAAAAAACTGCAGGGCGTAAAAGGCGTGAAAAACGTCCACCGCATGAACTGAGCGCGCGAGCGGCCGGCAAACCGGAATGTCCCAGATCGAAACACCGATTGCAAAAAAAACAGCTGTTTTTGTAAAAATATTCGCAGGAATAATTGAAACGTTGTATATTTGCAGTCATAATAAACATGATTATGACTCCAACCGGACAATTCAATTTTAACGAGTTCTATTCGGCGTACTACAAAAGGACGTTTTTGTTTGCCAAATCATACGTGCATGACGAATGGGAGGCGGAAGATATTGCGTCCGAGGCGCTGATCAACCTGTGGGAGACCATGAAGGAACATGAAATCCATCATCCGCCGGCCTTTCTTTTAGGTATCGTAAAAAATAAGGCCATTGATTACCTCCGCCATGAAATAATACGGCAGAAAGCGCTGGAAGCCATGTCGGAAATCGGGATGCGGGAACTGAACACGCGCATCTCAACCCTGGAAGCCTGCGAACCCGAAAATATTTATTCCCGCGATGTGGAACGCATTATCGAATCGACCTTACATTCCTTGCCGGTAAAGACGCGCGAGATTTTCCGGATGAGCCGGTATCATAACATGACAAAAAGCGAGATTGCCGAAAAATCGAACATGTCGTCCAAAGACATGCAAATCGGAGACTTTGCTTTTGGCGCGACAAAATTCAACTTCACATAACAAATTAATTTATATCTATATGAATAGCCGATTTTTATTATCAGTCGCTTTATGGACTGTATGTGTAATTCCCACAGTCCATCCTTATAACGCAGGAGAACCTGAAGTAGCAAGTTATGCCGGGGACGGGTCTGATGCCGGGATTAATGTCAATGTCGATGTTTCCCGGGTTCATCATACCCTTAGAGGCGGAATGGGAGCTTCCTGGCATGCTATCAGTAAGGAATTACCCTTAAACAATGAAAAATATAAATATCCTGCAAGGGAGATTGCGCCGCGAGGCAGCGCTTACGGAGGCAATCCGCCCGTAACCGATACGGAGGCATGGCGTCAGGTAAAGCAATATGCCTCATGGCTGGGAATGAATTTTCTGAGGGTTGAACTGAGCCAGCGAATGTATGAACCGGAACGGGGAAAATTTGACTGGGAGAACGAAGAAATGCAGGCATTGTATCTCATTTTGGACTGGTGTGAGCAAAACGATGCCGATGTTTTCCTCCAGCAAATGTGGGGATATGTAGCGTGGAACGCCTGTCCGGGAGTGCATCCGCTGATCAGCGCACCCGAAAATCTTGACGATTTCGCCAACGGTATTGCCACATTGCTGGAGTATCTCACAAAAACCAAAGGGTACTCGTGTATCAAGTATTTCTGTATGACGAACGAACCTCCGGGAGGGCCGTGGGGTTACTGGTGGGAATATGGCGATGAAAAAGGGAACGTTAATGATGCGTGGAAAAAGCTGAAGGAAGTATTTGATAAACGGGGAATAACGATTCCCATCTCAGGCCCTGACTGGACAAGTATGCCCGTCTTCAATGAAGAAAAATTGACTTTTGCGCCGTATGTGCAAAGTGTTGACATACATTCTTACGATGGAATAAATGCTGCCGGCGAACTGAATCTGAAACGTTGGGCCGAATGGGCACATGCGAACGGAAAACCTTTTTTTCTGACGGAATATGGAAACATGAAACTTGGCTACGGAGACGATCATCCGGGGCCGAAGTCATTTGAGGCTTCCCTTTCGAATGCCGATGATGTGCTAAGGGCGTTACGAGCCGGTGTTGACGGGGTAAACCGCTGGAGTTTTACCAATCGGGGCAATCTGGACGGCCAGTGGCAACTCATTAAAACGTACGACAGGGAAAATAAAGTATATTTAAAGGATGTCGAACCCGAGAATGAAGCATTTTATGGTTTTGCCATTTTGTCACGTTTCTTTTCCAAGTACTCGTCGGTGGTCGAATGTTCGGTCAATCGGCCCGACAGCGTGTTGGTTTCTGCCGCATTGCTCAGTCCCAAAGGGGAGTTAAGTATTTTTCTTGTGAATTCGACAAAGGATGATTTAACCGTCAACCTTGGGATAGCGTCCTTTCCGGAGAAAAAAATGAACATTTATCAGGTTACAAAAGAAACAGTTATCCGCCCGGGATTTGAAATGAATGTGATTCAACACTTTAATTCATCAAAAAAGATCCGGTTAAAACTTCCTGCCGGAAGCATCACGACTGTAAGCAGCTATTCCCTGAAACATAGTGATAAAGGCGTTTATTGATGTCAAAAAAGTAATGTTTTACGCAAGAATCAACAAACTGAAAGTCTTCAACAAACGGGAATGACTTATCGGGCTGTTCAATCGGGTGCAATTCAAATTGTCGCGCCCGTTAGGCAGCCATTCCAGGGGGCTT
>JAITDQ010000285.1 GCA_031282485.1 Tannerella sp.
TTTGCGTTTTCATCCATGCGGAAAACGCGGATTTGTCCGTCTTTTCCGCGGAACGCTTTCAGCCCTTCGAAAGCTTCCTGCCCATAATGCAGGCATGTCGCAGCGATATGAATATTCAAAATCTCGGAAGACGATACTTCCAACTCTCCCCATTTCCCGTCTTTGTAAAAACATCTTACGTTATAATCGGTTTTCATGTAACCGAAAGGCAATTCTGACCATTTTATATTTTCCATATTGTATAATTATTATTATGATTATGCTTTTCCGGCCACAAAATTAATGGTTTTTTTCGATAATGCACTGTTTTCGGTTTGTTTTTTATGGCGGGAAATTTTTACGGGAATAAAAAAAGCGTTCCGAACAGGATATATTAAAACGGGTATCCCAGTGCGATATGGAAACCGATACTGTTCCGGAATGAAGGGGCGTTGAAGTATTTTTTCCTGCGTGGGGGATTTTCGCTGCCGGAATCCTGCGCGCGGGCAGCGGGATCATTTGTGTCGCCGACGCTGTACGGGCCGGCGGGATCATACGGGAAATGCAGGGCGTAACCGATATCAAAACGGAATATGAGCATATCCATATCGTAACGGAAACCGAGGCCGGTTCCGAGGGCGATGTCGTTCAGGAAATGCTTCCACTGGAAAGTTCCGCCGGGGCGCGTCACATCCGGGCGCAATAACCAGACATTACCGGCGTCAAGGAAAACGGCTATGTCCAAGTCGCCGACAAGGCGGCCGCGATATTCGATGTTGCCTTCCAGTTTCCAGTCGCCGTTTTGGTCGATGTACGCATAGACGTTATCCGGATGCGGCCTGAAACGTCCCGGGCCGATGCTTCGTATGGTGAATGCGCGGATACTGTTTGCGCCGCCGACATAAAAGCGTTCGTTATACGGCGCCACCGTCGAATTGCCATAACTGTATATGATGCCTCCGCCGAGGCGCATGGCCAGATGCCGGTTACGGTCGATGCGATAGTTATAGCGCAGTTCGGTTGTCGCTTTCACGAACTGTGCATAGGGATTTCCGAAAATGTAATTTTGCCCGCCGGATTTCCTGCCGAACAGCGCATAGGCGCCCGAAACGAGGTTGCCCGCTTCCGATACGGTGAACCGCCACCACGTCTTATGCCGTTCTTCCCGCAATGAGGAGTTATCCAGCGTATAGGAATATCCTATGGAGGGTATAAACTGATCCTCCAAACTCTGCCGCAGGGAGGGATTAAAATCCACAATGCTGTCAAAAGCATACGTTGTCTTCCAAAGTTTATTGAACACTAAGCGGAACGGCGTAAAAACATGCTGGCGGATAGGATTGGGAACAAATTCATAAGAAAGGCCTCCTTCGATCTTCAGCATCGTATAATATTTCGCCCTGTTTAAAACGCTGATGTCAAAATCAAGATGCGTCGAGGCTGAAAAATCATACGCCCTTTTACCTATCCGCGGCAGCACAAGGCGCGGAAACAGGATATTTCCTTTCACGCCTGTCTTATAGTTATTTATCACGCCCGTATTCCGTATATTTTTCTCTCCCGTATTCCACTCATACGCCCCATATACGGAAGCGGTAAATACTTCTCCGCCGCCGAACGCATTTCGACGCGTAAGATTTAGCGACGCGCCGGGGCCGGCATAACTGTCGTCACTAACGGTTGTCCGGACTTCAAACGTGCCGTTCAGCGGATAGTCATACAACGCATTTATCCTTATGTTCATCGTATCGCACGCAGGTGTTGTATTCTCCGGGATATACTGAAATTCCGCGAAACGGAAAATGTCCAGCCGGTTAATAGCCGTTTGCGTTTCGATTTGTTTTTCTAAGGAATACAATTCTCCCGTTCCGAATTGCAGCTGGTCATATAAGATAGACGGGCGTATGCGTAATTTCCCTTCATAGCAGATGAGTAAATCTTTGTAATAAAGGCTGTCTGTCGGGCGTTCATTATCGTATCCCCTCAGATAAACGGAAACGTTCCCGATCTTCCACGGCCGCAGGACGGAACGCGGGGCGCCCTGTTTCAGGCCTGCCCTCAGACGGATTTTGTGTGGGGACAACGTAGAATCTGCCTGATAAACGATATATTCGGGTCTGAAATAATAATACCCGTTATTCTGCATAATCATCGCCACGCGCTGCCTCTCGTACTCCAGCCTTTCGACGCTGAACAAATCTCCGGCATAGACCATCCGGTCGGCCTCGTTCAGCGAGAGCAGCGTATCGCCGCGATGCTGCATTCGCCTCCACTCTATCGAGTCGATTACGTAAGGCTCGTTTAAAGTGACTTTGTAACGCACTTTTGCTTTCAGCGAATCTTTTTTATCCGGTATTATTTCGTAGCCGGTCTCACTTTCGAAATAGCCGTTGTCGCGCAGTAAATTCCGGACAATCAAAGAGCGTGTTTCCGGCTTGGCGGTAGATATCAGCACCGGTTTGGCGGCAAGCCAGTTCATCATCCAGCGGCGAAACGGGCCTTTCTTGTTGGCGTTCGCATTATAAACCCACAAACCCAGCGGTATAGGCGTCCGGGTGGTAGAACTTCCGAGCAGCGCATTGTTCGGGGGACAGGCAAAAGCGTTTTCTATCCTGTCGAGCAGTTCGTCGTTAATCTTTGCGCTGTCTTTGTCCGTTATATCTATGCCGGCGATGCCGGTATACAAAATTTCACCTGCGGGGAGATTCGCGGTAGTGGAACATGACGTAACAGCCATAATTATGCAGTACAGCATGCAGCCATATAAACAAATTCGCTTCAACCGGCAAACCGGCGTTCCGGCAAGCGGCGCCGGGAATGTCGGAGACATGCGGGAAACGGAGGCGTCGCCGGAGGGACGGACGGTTTCCGTCTTCCGTCCGAGGAAGAGAAACCGGTTTGATTTTGTTACTTTAGATAGCATATCTGTTTTGAAAAACTGTTATATCCTGTTTTATTTCGTATCACATAAAGTGGTTTTTAATGATGAAGTCATAACGCTGTCTTTTCCGTGACTTCATTATCGCCGGGCAGACCGGAACCGGATTCTTCCTCTTCTTCTTCTTCCTCCTCCTCCTCTTCCTCCGTATTTCCTTCTGCATGATTGTCCTCCCCGTCTTCCGTGACGATTGTATCCTGTTTCCTGGGGAAAAATAAATCCCCGAAACGTTTCACTTTCCTGCTTATCAAAAAGCTTGCTCCTGTTTTCGATATTTCACCCTCGAAAAGATTCTCATATTCCTTACTCCGAAACGCTTTGACGGAACGCGAGCCGTCGGCATCCAGCATGTATTCCAGGGAAACGCCGTCTAAGAGAAACGCATTGCCGTACACGGGATCGTTCGTCGAATAGCGAAGCCCTAACGTCGTGTTGAATCGCTCATTGAAAAAGCTTTTATAGAAACGGCCGATATAATCTACGCGGCGTCCCATGCCCTGTTGCGTGCCGTCGTAAGTCTCGACGTCGAAAGAGAAGGGCACGTCGCCGAGCAAACTGCCGAGCATGTTTTTTATTTCACGCTGTAACAGGCTATTCAATGCCATTCCCACGTCTAAGTTACTGTTGCCGGCGGAGCCTCCGCTCGCAAGGAAAACGCCTGTCACGAGCAAACTTATCGCCTGTTTGCTGCGTTCTTCCTCGCCCATGGACGTCAATTGGTTTTGCACCACAGCTTCCGTCGGAGCCTCGAGAATAAAACGGACGGAAACGTCGTCGAGGTTATTCCGCAACTGTATGCCGGAGTTGAAGTCCACCGTTTTTTTCCGGCCGTCTACATCAATAGCCGACCGTACGCGGGAATAAGCCGTTATGTTAAGGCGCGGATTCAGCGGATCGCCTGCCCAGTCTACATAACTGCCGTTTCTGATGGAAAAATCCGTCAGCGGAATAACCGGAATCGCATAGCGCATCGTGCCGTCCGACAGGGTATACCGTCCGTTTAAGATCATATTTCCCTGCGAAGAATACTGCAACGACAAATCGCCGCCGCCCTTCAAATCTACATAGTTCGACTGTTCTTCGTCCAAGTTGATCCGTATCTTCACAACCGGGTCTATCTTGATGTTGATAAGAACATCCGCCCCGCTCATCGCCGCAAAGTTGCGTGCCTGCTCTGCGAAATTAAACGGGCGGCGCGTACGGTACGGCAGCGTATCGGCAAAATACGAGAATGTGACGAGGTTATTAAAGTGATCCTGCACCTCCAGCGGAGAGTTGAGCATCACGTAAGTCAGGTTTGTATTGCCGAGGATGTGTAAATTCCCGCGCATACGCAATGCCTGCAGCGGGCCTGTCAAGGTAGTGTTTACATCCACGAACAACCTTCCGTAGGCCTGGCTTTCCGGCGTTTTTTTCGAGTCGATGATCTGTAAATTCGTCGCCGATATGCGGAGATCGGCCGTCGGACGGTTTGTGTTTGTCACATCAACGGTTCCGTCAATGACGAGGGGATTATTCCGCAGTCCGTAGATGCTGTATTTGTCCAGACCGATTTTGTTTTTCGTCACTTTTATCTGCTTGTCGTCAAAGCGCAGCGTGGTTGCCGAAGGGATAATGTATGCGGAGCCTTTCTCTACCTGTAATGTCCCGCTTACAAGGGGTTTCACGTCGGTTCCCGTAATCGAAAAGTCGCCCAGCAGGGCGCCGTCCAAGCGAGCCGTCCGGCCGGGAAGCAGCGCATTAAACATGTCCAGCGGTAATTTATTGATTGATATCACGCCGTCGATATGGTTCTCACGCCTGCCTTCCTTATACAAAACGGAAAGCGATGATATTTCCGACATGTCGTGGAATACGTGCAAGTCGACCTGATGTGTGCCATTGTCCATGGGCATATAAGTGGCGCTCATCAACAGTTCGCCGATACGTCCGTTATCATAATAAAGATCGTCTACATCACCGTCGGCGACGACGATAAAGGATGTTTCCTGCGGCTCATACCTCAATGTCGCGTTCAGCAGCCCTTTCAACGACGGCAGGCTTCCGAAACGCGCCGAAAGCTTTTCCAGATCGAGCCGGTTCAGTTCGACCATGATTTCTTTCGTCGAATCGTCGTCGTCGCCGGAATGAACCCATAACGATGCATAATCGCCCCCGTCTAACCGCAGATCGGCAGCCATATCTTTCATACTCTTGAAACGGATATAGTTATTGTCGTTGACCGTAAACGGCAAAAAGGCGATTACGGGCTTTTCCGGATATAAATGAAAATCAAACCCCTCGACGGCCTTTTTAAGGTTCATGCCGAGATACAGCCCTTTCTCGCCGCTGCTGTTGACGTACGTGGCGAAGATATCCGCATCATCCTCGCGGATATACCCGTATGCATTTGCACGAAAGGCTTCCTGGTTGCGGAAACGGTTTTTCGACACGGCGGCCGTGTATTGCAGTCCCAGTGTATCCTGCCATACATTGAGGCGGATCGTATCGATCTTTAACGTGTCTTTTACTAATGCGCGAAGCTCTCCGTCCATTTGAAGACCTTCTCCCGGCGAAACCGTCATGTTCAGGTTGAATGTTTCGAAAAACAGGTCGTATTCCTGCATGAAATTGTATAACGGATTGTCGCGTCCGGCGTTTATCCGCACCGACATGTCGGGGAAGCAGGAGCGTAATTCGCGGAAATTAATCATCGAATCGCGCTGCAGTTGCTTTTCCAGTTCCCCGGATATATAGACCGTTTTTTCCGCTAACGAACTTAAATCCGCATTACCCGTAAGCATAACTTCCAAGTCGCCGGCATGAAGCGAACTCCTTATGGTATCTTCCGTCGAACGGAACGCAAGCGTCAGCATTTTGGACTGTATCATCTGGCTATCTATGTTCATGTTCCAGTTTCCTAACGTGACGTCGAGCGAATGAGCCTTCTTCATGTCCGATTCTATTTCCGAAAATACCTGAAAGGAGGTGGTTAGCGGCGTTTCCGTGAGCCGCAAGCCGTAAAAATCGAGCGTGTCGACATCGGCGATTAAGATTCCCTTTACATTATTCTTACGGATATCGCCGTCGAGGGTAACATGTCCCCTGACTAAGGGATAGCCGCTATGCAATCCGGCTTGCAGATGATTTTCCCGGAGGTTTCCCTTCAGCGATATGTCCGATATGGATGTGTTTCCATAAGATGCCTCACGTATCTCCGCTTCTAATTCCATCCATGTGGAAGGACGGTAAGGATCCGTCCCCTGCCCTGTTGCGTGCATGCGTGCGCTCAACGACATGACGGAATCGCCGGGCAGGAAATGCACCGGTTCCAGCTTGTCTACGTCTAAGGATGCCTCGTAGCTGTTCCTGAACGTGTTGTATTTGCCTGAAAATTTCACTTCGCCCTCGCTTTCGCGGATAACCAGACCGGCTACATACTGACCCTTATCAATGGATACTGACCCGGCCATACGTATGCTGTCCGGCACCCGGACACGCGACTGTAACGAGACGGGCAGCAGGGCGGATACAAAATTCATGTTCTGCGTTCCGGCTTTGTAACGGAAACTCCCGGAACGGCGTCTTTCGTCCATGACGGATTTTAGCGCTCCCTTGATGTTCATGTCAAAAGCGCCGGGCAAATGTGCGTCGAGTTTGTGCAGGGTCAGGTTTCCGGTATTTCCGCCGGCGGACAGGGAGAAGTGAAGCGTCGTATCCGGATAGTATTTCCGGAGATTGCTCTTTCCCCTTCCCGTTCCTTTTCCCGTTCCCGGCAGGTCGCCGGCGATAAGCATCACGTCTTCCTTGCCTGCGGAAGCAGACAGGTCGACCGACAGTTCGCCACGGGGATTCAGGCTGTCAATGGCCGACCACGGCGCGTCGAGCTGTAATTGCAGCGTCGAATAATCCGTCTGCACCAGAAACGAAGGAATCTGAAGCCGGATGCTGTCGGATATAATACTCCCCGTCGCAGACCGGAGGACAACGCCCGAACGCTCGCGGGCGGAACATTCTTTCAACAGGGCGTGTATGTCATTTTCATACAGGTACGATAACGAATCGAACAGTAAATGTACGTCGTAAAAGCAAATATGGGAGGCGTCGAATCCCGCCGGCAGGTCTTCGCGGAAATCCGTGCCGTAGAATACCTCCGGCACATCCAGCTGCAAACGCGACGCGCCGTAGAAATATCTGCCCAGGTCTACAATGCCTTCGGACAACGTGGCATTGTCAATCTGCAAATCAATGTAAACGGAATCGCACGGCAGGCGGCATGAGAAAGCGACATTGTTAAGTTCTATCTTCCCCAGCTCTATAAGCCAGTTCCCGCCGAACTGCGAAGTGTCCGCCGCCGTCGTATCGCACACGAACAGGTCAACGTCGGCATCCGACAGGGTGACATTGCTCAGTAACGCACGTTCGTCCGCCGAACTGACGGAATCCGCTTTCAGGAAAACATCCCCCACGCTGCCTTTCACGACCACGCCGTCAATCAGGTTTCCCGTGTTGAAATCGAGCTTTTGCAGGCGGATTCCGTCAACGGACAGGAGTCCTTTCAGTAATGGTTTGAAACGTATTTGCAGTGTGAATTTATTCAGGTACAGCAACGTATCATTACTCGGACCTACGGCAGAAACGTTGTATGCCGAAAAATTCAGCGGGAATGAAAGCCTGAAATACTCAAATTCGATATTCATACCGGCCGCTTCCGACGCATAACCGGCCGCTTTCCTGACTATGATATTCTGAACGGGAGGAATATATAAAACTGCAACCGCCGACAGTAACAAAACTATCGGTATTAACAGTATGATTCCAACCCGTTTCGCCCAAATACGCATAAATATATCCTCTTTTATTTGTTGCAAATATATTCACTTTAAACCGATATCGCAACAAAGCCATTCGTTTTTAACCCTGTTTATCAAATGGAGA
>JAITDQ010000379.1 GCA_031282485.1 Tannerella sp.
ATACAGTTTATATAATTCACCGAAAGCCCTCTCGTCACCATGGTTTTCTATCCCGGCCAATAGATTTGTATATAACTTCTTATCCAATTGATCACAGCATTAAACGCCCCAAATATACAGGATAATTTTTAGTTAAAAAAAAGTTTGAGGCACAATAAGTGATTTTTTTCTCCGAAAACATGCTTCCCCTGAACGGCAAGCCCCTTTATCCTTTAGGAATAACCAAGAGCGCAGTATTTGTATGGAAGAGCATTTTGCGGGCGATGCTGGGGTTGAAAATTCGGGTTATCATTCTGCGACGGTGTGTTGTTAGCGTTATGATGTCGATATTTTTTTCGCGGACGAACTTTTCTACCGCATCAAGCAAATCGCCGTTGTCAAGTACGGTAAATTCTATTTCGAGGCCGGGATAGTGTTTTCGGAGGTATTCGCGCGTACCGGTCAGGCGGATTTCATTCCATTCGTCGCGGCTTGTTGAAATATTGAATAAATGGACTTTCGGTATGATGCCTTTCATGAGGTCGGCAAAACGGTCAAACGCTACGAGGTCTTGTTGATTAAATGATATGGCAAAGGCTACGTTTTTGGCTTCCCGGATGTCGCTGAAAGGTACATTTTCGGGAATCGCCAGGAGCGGCACCCGGGAGGATTCGATGATTTCGGCCGTGACACTACCGATCAGATCGATGTTTTTACGATTTTTCCCGCGCGTACCCATTACGATCATTGTCGGACGATATTCTTTTGTATATGCGATGATTTCGTCTTCCGGCAATCCTTCGCGGAATATGCAGTCGTATTTCACTTCCGGCAATTCGCCGGAAGCTGTTTTTTTATCAATGACCGATATAATGTGGCTCATATCCGTCTGAACGCGACGGTATACCGTGTGTATGGACTCATCATAGACACTGCTTTCCTGCCCTATTCCCAGATACGGCAATGACGGCGGTATAAACGCCGCATAATAAGCATGTATGAGCCTGATCTCCGCCCCGATCCGGCCGGCGTACCGGAAACCGATCTCACAGGCTTTCACGGAATAATCGGAAAAGTCTATGGGAATGAGTACTTTTTTCACGTTTTCATCGACCGGCGATTCGCTTTCGTCCTTAAAAAACTGTGTTGCTTCGATGATTCGCAATGCGCGGGGAAGATCGCTTTCTTTTATGCGGACGCGCACTCCCGCCGATACGACGGCCTGTATCAGGTTCACATTATGAATATAAGCTTCTATGCCTTCCGATTCCAGTATCGTTTTCAGAATTTGTGCTTTTTCGAATGTATGAATTGCCAGCGTAACCAGTTTTTCTTCCATATAACTTACCATTTATCTGATTTTCTTAAAAAAAATCCCTTTACAGATAACCGTTCAGGGATTTTTTTGTTTTCAGGCTTCTACCACAGATACCGGGGAACTTACTTCATCCAGTATTTTGAGTGCCCGTTCCAATATTGTCGTGTCACTCAATACAACGATTCCTCCGTTCGGCCCGGGCTCAATATGCAGTCCGCAGCTTTTCCCTTCCTTAAAGTTATATCCGCCAAAGTAATTACGGACGGTTTCCACATTAACGCCTATTTCGTCGGCGATACAATGCATGGAACCGTCCGGCAAACGATCTTTGATGCCACGCAGATCATTGAATGTTATTGTTTTCGTCATGGTCAAATATTTTATATTAGTACTCAATTATTGAAAATATCTGCCGAAAAATAATGACTATTTTTTTATTATCCAAATTTGAACGCATAAAAATTATTTATGCTTTACGACATCATTTTACAACATATTATTTTACGGTTATTGCGGGCATAAAATTAAGAGAATATAACGCACTCAATACCGATATTATAACGATTGTAAAAATCAGCACATACAGGATTACATTAAGATTTTTACGGGAACACGGATACGAAGAAACGCGCTCACCGTTTTCCGGACTGTTTACAGGAAGTTTTTCACGGGCGAAAACGTATAATTTATAAACGATCCATCCAAAAGCAAGTCCGGCAACGATACCGGGCACTACATCGGAGATGAAATGCACGCCGAGATAAATCCGGCTGTACGAATTGACCGTCGCCCACAAATACAGCATGACCGAATAAAAATGATACCGGAATATAAGAGATGTCAGCGTAGCAAAGCCGAATGCATTGGCTGCATGGCTTGATATGAATCCGTAACGTCCGCCGCGGTAACCGAAAACGGTCTGCACCTCATCCATAAAATCAGGATGATGCGTAGGCCGGAAACGGGTAAACAAAGGTTTGCAGACGCCGGATGCAAATTGGTCGCACAGAGTTATAACCAGAACGACGGCAACCAGCACGATAAGCGTTTCTTTCCAATGCTTTATATTTTTGTAAAAAAGCATCACAATGAACATGACGGCCAGAGGCATCCATGCAATCTTACCGGAAAACAGCCACATGAACTGATTTTCAAAAGGTGCATGGCAGCCGTTCATCCAAATGAACAGGTCATGTTCATAGTCAAGAATCTTTTCAAGCATAAATTATATGATCGTAATGTCTTTTTTATTTATCCAGCCGATGTTTCCGTCTTCGAGCGCGATTTCGTGCCAGTCGCCGACCGTACTCCTGATGAAGACTTTCGTTCCTTCGTGCAGGACAAACAAATCCGTACCGCTGTTATCCGGCGAGCTTTTTACCGTAACCGTAGGGCTGAAAACAATGGCGCCGTTGCGGTTGACAAGCTCTTCTTTCTGATTGTATGCAAATATATTCGTAAAGATAATGACCACAAACAGTAATATCCCCAGATAAAAGCCTGTTTTCCTGAGGCGCATCCATTTGGAAAAGAAAAACAGCACAAGGCAACAGATAAACGACACAAAACATAAAATGCCGACGGTCGCCCACGAATCCACACTTATCAGATTTTGTACGGAACGGAACCATTTTTTCAGGAAAAATTCCTCTAACGGTTCTATCTTGTCCGTCTGCTGTTTAGCCATTTCCAGATTAAAGCGTATGTCGCTGTCACCCGGTTTTATGAGCAGTGCGCGTTCATAATTAAGAATTGCGTGAGCCGTTTTTCCCGTTTTGTAATAGCAGTTTCCGAGATTATAGTACAATTCATACGAATCCCCGTAATTTTTCAGCACGGATTCATACAATTCTATCGCCTGACCGTACTGTTCCGAGGCATAAGCCGTTTCGGCCGCTTTTATCTCGGCCTCCTGCGCGGACAGGTGTACATACAATCCGCACAACATGAATATCCCGATGATTTTTCCTCTTATATTTCGCATAACTGTCCTCTTATTTTTTTATTGTATTTTCCAAATTACCGATTGCGCCAATCGTTTCCGCAAACAATTTATCCATCGCCCCGGATGTCCGTATCGGAGCATAGCGGGCAAATTCACATGTATTTATGATTTCCATGAACTCGCCGGAGAGCGTTTCGTCCACACCATACCGGGAGAGTTCGGCCGCTACATTTTCCTTCGTCAGTTCGGACTGCGACAGATTAAGTTTGTCGCTCAGATAGCCCCAGAGTGCGCGTAAAACTTCTTCGTAGAATGCTTCATCCTTATTTTCCCTGAGAAGTTTTTCCGCCTGTTTCAGTCTCTTAACCGCCGTTTTATTCGCTTTCTTTGTACGCACGAGCGCGATATTTGAATTTTCCTTCACCTGTTTACGATAGATAATGAAGAATACGATAAACAGAACGGTAATCATCAGATACGCCATGACATACAGGAACGATCCGAAAAATATTTCCTTATTCGACACAAAGTGAACATTCCCGACTTTTATGTAACGGATGTCTTTCCCGAGGAATTTCACGTTTTCGCGGCTCGTGAAGTTTGAGATTACAGGCGCCTCCGAGCCTTCTTCGCCTTTTTCGACGTGCAAGCTGTACGGTGTGGTAGAAAGCGTTTTGTATGCGCCCGTTTTCGTATCGAAATATGAAAAATTAACGGCCGGTATCTCAAAGTCGCCCGCATAACGCGGAATGGCCATGTATTCGATTGTTTTCGTACCGCTTACTCCTGCAGCGGAAACCTGAACATTCGGATCGACTTTCGGATCATACGTTTCAAAATCGTTCGGGAATTTGACTTCCGGGTTTTTAATGAGTTTTATATTCCCGTTTCCCTTGATCGCCAATTTAATGGTAACCGCCTCATTGGCTTTCAATTCCGTCCGGTTTATAGTCGAATTCATCGTATAGTTGCCGACCGCGCCCGAGAATGACGCCGGTTTACCGGCCGGCAACGGTTTGACGTCTATTGTGACGGGTTGTGAGAAAAGCTCTTTCGCAACCTCCTGATAATCGAAGAAACCGTCAAAGAAACTGCGGCTGCGCGTCTGAGTACGCACACGTATGACGGCCCGAACCATACCTTTTCCGATTTCAATCTTACCGGAGCGTTGCGGATACAAAACCGTCTGTTTCAGCAAAAGCGTCTGATAATTGCGTCCGTTATAATTTTCGAGCACCAACTGCCGGTTGTTCAACTCAACATCCTGTGCAAAAAAACCTTCAAACTCGGGGAATTTGGCATTGTCGATATTGATCACATCAACAAGGGAATAAAGCTTGAATGTCACGAGAAAACCTTCCTGTTCGTACACGCTGTGATCCGATACGGTCATACGTATAAAAATATTATCGCCGCTTATGTTCGATGCGTTTGCGCCGCCGTTTTGCGGCTGTTGCTGTTGCGCTCCCCCGCCCTGCGCCTGCTGAGGCTGATCCTGCGGCAACACTTTTATTGTGATCGGATTGGATTTATATTCCGAATTGCCTATTTTTATTGTTGCCGGTTCCAATTCGAATGTACCTTCTTTTTTAGGCATCATGATACAGGTATAAGTCGTTGTAACGGAGCTTGTGCTTTTCCCGTTTACAAAACTCATACTGCGGCTTGTAGCTACACTCGGGCCTATTAACAGGTCAAAATTTTCCGTTAACGCCGGAGGAAGCCTGAGATCCGTAGCATTAAGGACATTCACCACAAATGCCACCTGAAACTGCGATCCCATTGCGACAGACGGCGGCGATGATGCTTTGAACGTTACTTCGTCTGCTTTCAACCGCATCCCGGATACGGCAGACATTATCAAAAAGATGATCAAAACGAATTTCTTCATTATCATAATTTTTATGTTTTTACCACTGTTTTTCTCTTTTACGACTTTGCTGTTGCTGCATTTGCGCTTTCTTCACTTTTTCCTGCGTATCTTTTTCGTCCTGGAGGAAAGCATCGAGTATTTGTTGAGCGTTATCGCGGCTCATCTGCTCGTTTTGCTGCTGTTCTTCCTGTGTTTTCTGCTGCTCGTTCTGCTGATCCTGATTTTGTTGCTCCTGATCCTTCTGATCCTGTTGTTGATCCTGTTGCTGATCATCTTTCTGATCCTGTTTCTGATCCTCTTTTTGCTCCTCTTTCTGATCCTCCTCCTGTTGATCCTGATCCTGATTTTGTTGCTGCTGTTGTTGTTGATCCTGCAGCAGTTTCTGAGCCAAAGCAAGGTTATAACGGGTCTCTTCGTCACCCGGATTCAGCCGCAACGACTGTTTATACGCCTCCACGCTCTTCTGGTATTCCTTATTCTTCATGCCGATATTACCCAGGTTATGGAAGACACTTGCAATCCGTCCGGCATTATTATCCGGATCTTCACGCATGAGGCGTTCGCTCTGGCCTGCGATAAGCTGGTACTGTTCGGCTGCTTCAGGGTATTTCTCCTGTTTGTAAAGAGTATTCCCAAGATTATAGATACCTTCTACGGAACGCGGGTTCACTTCTATACTTTTCCGGTAAGCCACTTCGGCCTCCGTATATTTATCTTTCCTGTATTGTTTATTACCTTCACGAACATTCTTACGCTCCGCTTTCTGTGCGGCCACAGAGCCGGCGCATAAGAGGAACGCTACTAATACGGATATGACGCTTACTTTTCTTTCCATGTTCAACATTTTTTTAAGAAAACAGTTTTACATTCCTGAACAGCCTGTTTTTACGTTCCGATATAAGGAACTCTATAATAAGAAGGGTCAGGGCAATCCATGCCAGCGTCGGAAACTGTTCATCGTATTCCGAATAGACCTGACTTTCAATTTCCGACTTGGACATTTTACTCAGTTCGCTCTGCAACGCCCTGAGAGCGGAATTCGTATTATCCGCCCGCACATACAATCCGTTACCGGCTTGCGCTATTTCGCGGCACATCGCTTCGTTAAGCTGTGTGATCACAACATTTCCGGCATTATCTTTCATATAATCCTTATTGCCCAACGGTATGGGAGAACCTTTCATATCCCCGATGCCCACAATATTCACTTTTACACCTTTTTCCGCAGCACTTGCCGCAGCCTGCACGGCATTGTCTTCATGATTTTCGCCGTCCGTGATAAGCACAATGGTCTTGCTTGTACTTTCGTCCGGCGTAAACGAGCGCATGGCAAGGTTGATCGCCGTTCCGATCGCCGTACCCTGCGTCGACACCATTGCCGGATTTATGGAGGAGAGGAACATTTTTGCGGATATGTAATCCGATGTGATCGGTATCTGCGTAAAAGCGTCGCCGGCAAAAACGATAAGTCCCATTTTGTCGTTATTCAGATCGTCCGTCAGGCGCGAAAGCATCTGTTTTGCTTTTTCCAAGCGGTTTGGCGTTATATCCTCTGCAAGCATTGAGTTCGACACATCCAAGCAGATCATCACTTCAATACCCTGGCGTTTAACCGTTTCAAGTTTCGCGCCGAACTGGGGGCCTGCAATGATAAATATAACCAATGTGATCGACAGGAGCAGGAAGACGTATTTCAACCGCCGGCGTTTAGGCGATGCTTCAGGCGTCAGTGAGGAGATAAGCTCCGGCGATCCGTATCTCCTGATTGCTTTTTTCCGCGCTCCCGCAATATATACGTAAAAAAGGATCAATACGGGAAGTATAAACAGTAAGTACAAAAATTCAGGATGTGCAAATCGAAACATAACTTTTAAATTTTTACGGTATATTCCTAAACAAAGTATTTCTCAATAACAGTTCAAACAGTAAAACGGCAAAAAGCAACAAGGCCAGCGGCATGTATTCTTCCTGTTTTTTGCTGTATTGCTGTACGTTTATCTTAGTTTTCTCCATTTGGTCAATTTCTTCGTATATCGCTTTCAGACTCGAATTGTCCGTAGCGCGAAAATATTGCCCGCCTGTAATCGACGCGATCTGTTTAAGCGCCGGTTCATCTATATCAACCTGCATATTCTGGTATCGCACGCCGCCGAAGGGATCCGGGAACGGATAAGGCGCCATGCCCTTCGTGCCGACGCCAATCGTATATACGCGGACGCCAAACGTAGCGGCTATCTCGGCTGCCGTAATGGGAGCGATTTCGACTACATTATTCGAACCGTCGGTCAGAAGAATTATGACGCGCGATTTCGCCTTGCTGTCCTTTATGCGGCTTACCGCAGTTGCAAGTCCCAGGCCGATTGCCGTACCGTCGTTAATCATCCGGCTGTGTATATCTTTAAACAGATTCAGCAACACGGCGTGGTCGGTGGTCAACGGACACTGCGTAAAACTTTCGCCGGCGAATATCACTAATCCGATATTATCTTCCGGCCGACCGTTTATAAACGATGCCGCGACATTTTTCGACGCCTCCAGACGATTCGGTTTCAGGTCTTCCGCAAGCATACTGGTCGAAATATCCATGACAAGCATGATGTCAATACCTTCCGTATTTCTGTTCTCCCAACTGTTCGTCGACTGCGGACGCGCAAGGATAACGACGAGAATCGCAACGGCTATCGTGCGCAAAACGAAAGGCAGATGACGCATGTAAACCTTCCATGTCGTAGCTTTCGGCACGTCGAACGCATGCATGGTAGACACCTGTATACTTGCCTGTTTTTTCCGTACTTTCAGGATATACCATGCAACGAACGGAATCAGCAACAACAATATATATAAATAATGTGGATTCGCAAATATCATATTATTGAAAATAATTTATAATTCATAATTTGACTCAAACCGGTTTTCGATACGCTCTCAGCTTTCGACATTCAACTGTTCATCCGTTTGCTGCGCCGCAACTTCCACCGCCGCACGTTTCGTCCGTTCGACAAACGAGTTGGCATTAAACATGCTAAGCTCATTATCGTCCGGCAACGGATGCAATTTCGCAAACTTCACAAAGTCGGACAGCCGGAGAACCTGTTTCAACGTATCAAAAACTTCTTTGTTTCCCGGTTCTTCATCCCGCATAATATCAAGAATCTCCGAGGAAGTTTTTTCCATTACCGACACGCCGTAGCGCAAAGAAATGTAACGCCTCAACGTATCCGTTATCTCCGTATAATACTCCTTATTACGTCCCTGTTGCCACAATTTCCGCTCGCGTATTTCTTTCAGTTCCTTAATTGCCTGTTCATGAGGCGGCAACTTCGGCGTGTCTTTCGCATTTGCATCCGTCTTCGGCCTGTTACGCATACGCTGGACAAAATACCCGATTACGCAGATGATAAAAAGCGCAAACAAAACGCCATATATCAGCGCATAATAATCAGCCAGCACAAACGGCGGACGCCAGATATCCTTGATGTCGTAATATTCTTCCGGGTTATCGAGGTTGACATCCGGCGGCGACACCTTCAATGCGACCTGATTCGAAAAAACCGTATCGCGGCCGTCAATCGCCGGAAACGACGGGAGAAGGTACAGTGACGAATCGAAAGACGTAATCAGCAGGTCATAATTTATTATTATACGGCCGTTTTTAATATCCGTCGTATCCGGCGGGGTGATATACAGCACTTCGACGCCTTCCGTCAACATGCCGTCGGGTAAAGGAATGATGATTTGTTTCTCCTTATCCGTCGTCACGCTCAGGTGAAGCATCGTCTGTTCGCCTATCATTATATCCGGAGCATCTATTTTCAGATCGACAAGCGTCTGTTGTGCATAAGTTTTCGTTCCATGCAGTGAAGCAAAGAAGAGTAACAGGATGCAAAAAACAGGATATTTATTCAATGTCATCGGTTTAATTAATTTCGTTTATGAAACAACGCCAGTAAAGATTTCACATAATCATCTTCCGTACGCACGGAAACAGAATCCACACGGCATTTTTTGAACGACTGGCTCATTTCTTCCTGACGACGGTTCCACCACGTGCCGTACATCCGCCTGATGCTCGACGAAGAGCTGTCAATCCAGCGTTCTTCACCGGTTTCGGCATCTTTCATTTTTATCAGTCCTACGGCCGGCAATTCCGTTTCGCGACGGTCATATACCTGTATGGCAACCACATCGTGTTTGCGGTTTGCGATGGTCAATGCATCGGCATAATTGCCCTTGTCGATAAAATCCGATATCAGGAAAGTTGTGCAGCGTTTCTTTATCACATTTGTCAGATACTGCAACGCCTGCGAAATGTTCGTATTTCTGTTTTCCGGCTGGAAATCAAGAAGCTCCCGTATAATGTATAAGATATGCTTGCGTCCTTTCTGCGGCGGGATAAATTTCTCTATCTTGTCGGAAAAGAAGATAACGCCTATCTTATCATTATTTTGTATGGCCGAAAAGGCAAGTGTCGCGGCTATTTCCGTTGTCATCTCATTTTTCATCATGTGAATGGAGCCGAAATCCTTGCTTCCCGACACGTCAATCATCAGCATCACCGTCAGCTCGCGCTCTTCCTCGAACACTTTCACGTACGGGCGGGCGTACCGGGCGGTGACGTTCCAGTCTATATCACGTATGTCGTCGCCGAACTCATATTCGCGCACTTCGCTGAACGCCATGCCTCGTCCCTTAAATGCCGAATGGTATTCGCCGGCGAAGATATTACGCGACAAACCTCGTGTCTTGATTTCTATCTTCCTTACTTTTTTTAAAAGTTCACTCGTTTCCATTATAATTGTCGATAAATGTCAATTAACATGGTTCCCCGTCAAGGCACTTCAATTTTATTCAGTATCTCGCTGATTATTTCTTCCGATGTAAGATTGTTGGCTTCGGCCTCGTAGCTCAAACCTATACGGTGACGCATGACATCATGGCAAACGGCGCGTACGTCTTCGGGAATCACATATCCGCGGCGTTTGATAAACGCGTAGGAGCGTGCTGCCAGCGCAAGGTTTATGGATGCGCGCGGCGATGCCCCGAAAGAAATCATGTTTGTCAGGTTATTCAATCCGTATTCGACCGGGAAGCGTGTCGCAAAAACGATGTCCACAATATACTTTTCAATCTTCTCATCCAGATAGACTTCACGTACTATTTTACGGGATTCGAATATTTCTTTTGTGGTAAGAATCGGTTTTATGTTTATTTTTTCACCCGAAATATTCTGCCTGATAACCTGTTTTTCTTCTTCCTTTTTGGGATAATTGATAACAACTTTCAGCATAAAACGGTCTACCTGCGCTTCGGGTAACGGATAGGTACCTTCCTGTTCGATTGGATTCTGGGTTGCCATAACGAGGAACGGTTCCGGCAGTTTATAGGTTGTTTCGCCTATCGTAACCTGACGTTCCTGCATGGCTTCGAGCAGGGCGCTCTGAACCTTGGCCGGAGCGCGGTTGATTTCATCCGCCAATATGAAGTTCGCAAAAATAGGCCCCTGCTTTACGGTAAACTCCTCATTTTTCTGGCTGTAAATCATTGTCCCGACAACGTCGGCCGGTAACAGGTCAGGGGTAAACTGCACCCGACTGTACTTGGCATCCACGAGCGATGCAAGCGTTTTGATTGCAAGCGTTTTAGCCAAACCGGGTACACCTTCCAGCAGGATGTGCCCGTCTGATAACAACCCGATAAGCAAAGATTCCACTAAATGTTTCTGACCTACGATCATCTGCCCCATACCGGAAACGATCATATTCACAAACGCACTGTTACTTTCAATCCGTTCGTTCAGTTCACGGATATCTACTGTCTCATTCATAAGATTAGTAAATTTATAAGTTTATAATTATTCAAATTCTCTGTCACAATCATTATTTTGCTGCACAAAAGTATAAATGTTAAATTTGAAAATCCAAATTTTGCTGTTAAATAATACTAATCGAAACTGTGAACCCCGATGATTTTGTTTAATTTAATAATCGAATATGCGACTTTATGTTTTGTTAATCACCGATAATCATCCCAATTCAACAGTTCCGACTGTTTTTGACGGGCTTTCTGTACGGAAGCTTTATTTTTTGCATTAATACCATACGTATTAGGTCGCGGCAAGTATATTTCCATGCCGACGGGGATATTATTGAAATCTTTTATGCGACTTTTGTTGTGTTCATAGATGTAAACCCAGAACACCTTATCGCCGTAATGCTCCATGGCAAGTTGCGTCAGGCTTGACCCGGCTGTCATGCGGACACGCGCCGGAATCGTCTTTTCGACAGGTGCGGCAGGCGTGCTTGAAGGTTTATTCGTAACGGCGGCGGTGGTGGGCTTGTTTTTGTTGCTTTGTCCGGTTCCGGCAGGCGTATTTGCGGATGCCGCGGTCTTATTACCGGCCTGTTCCTGTTGCGGATTAGCGGGTTCGGGCGTCTGGGAGAACCAGTCGATAACGCGCTTTTCTTCTTTTTTAGTCGCATCCTTGTTTCCGGCGCTGTCGGCAGCAGCGATATTTTCGCCGTTTACCTGCCCGGTTCCCGCATCATCTTCCGTTCCGGTCACCGAATCGTCCGTATCCGATATGCGAACCTCGCCGATCGGAAGCGGCGCCGTTGAAGCCGCATCATTCAGACCGGCCGTAACGGTCTGAATGCCGTTCACCGGCAGCGAGCCGTTTTCGGATGATGCGTTCGCATTGAAATAAAGGAATGTATACGTTGCAATACTTACGCCCGCAAGAATAAGTACCGGAAGCAACAGAAACCACAGCCACAGAGGAGCCACATTCACTCCGGCCTTTTTCTGTTCGTTTTGCAACGAGCTGCCATTTGTTATTTCCCCGTATGCTGCCCGACCGTTAAATTCCGGATTGGTATATACGGTATCCTCATCTTCTCTCCGGTAAGTATTCGTCCGCCCGTATTCGTATTCATATTCATAAATATCCGCATTATCCGCAAATTCATCAAGAGGCTTATCCTCTGTTTCTGCCGGCAATTCCGAAATATAAATATCCTCTTCCGTTTCCTCTTCCATTTCCGTTTCCATTTCTATGCCGGCTGCAGCCGTCCGTCTGATCACAGCCGGTTCGGAATCGAAAACTTCTTCTTCCTCCGTTATCCCGGAGAAATAATCATATTCCGGGTTTTCATCGGGATATATGTGCTCCGTATCTTCGGATATGATTCCAAACAGTTTTTCATCATTACCGTCGACAATAACCGGTTCCCCGGCGTTCATATCATCACGATCGGGTTCCGGTTCGAGCATTTCACCGGCGGATTCCGGTTCGAGCATACCGTAGACAACTTCGGATTCGGCCGCGTCATAATCCATGTCGGATTCAACGTCCTTTCCGGCGGCGTTTTCGTCAGCCGGTTTAATTAATGATAATAGATCTTCCGACGCCTCAACCGGTTCGAAGAAGGCAAACGGGCGATTGATCTGGTCTTTCAGGTCTTTATCGGGAATATACGTTATTTTATGATGCGCAGGAATAACGAAACGCTCGCCCGTATGTATGTGCACGCTTTCGCGTTCGCGCACGAGTACGATTTTAAATGTTCCCAGCCCAATAACCTTAACAAATTTATTTTTCTCAATACCTTTTGCGATGTAAGCGGAAAGAACATCTATGAATTTTTCGGCGCGTTCCTTATTCAAGCCTGTCTGCGCAGCCAGAATTTCCGCCAAATTACGAGTTGTGAAACGTTCATTCATTTTCGTCTAATTTTTTCAAATAAGTTTTCCATGATGCAGCCGGTTTATAGACCGGTGTAATTTTAGGTGGAATAAGGTATC
>JAITDQ010000126.1 GCA_031282485.1 Tannerella sp.
CTTGAAATGTAAGGTGGATTTTAATCAGGGATTAGACAGTCGTCTGATAACAAACGATACAGCTCAACTGTTATCAAAAATCAAATGGATTCGTTTTATCCGTTTTGCCTGCGACACGACTGCGGCAGTAGAGCCGTTACTGAAAGCCATTGAAAAACTGAACAGATACGGCGTAAAAAACTACCGGATTTTTGTTTATGTCCTTGTAAAAGATATTGCCGACGCCAACGAACGGTGTAAGATATTGAAACGTCTATGCATCAATCCTTTCGTTCAAATTTATCGTGACTGTGACAACAATATCCAGCCTACCGCCGAACAAAAACGATTTGCGTGGTATGTGAATCAAAAAGCGGTTTTCAATGCTACCGAATGGGAAAATTACAGAGGTTAATATTTAACAGCGGATGTATCCGTTGACTATTGTTGGCGTGTTATTCTATGAAAAGAGTTACGATGTCTTGTTATACAACTGTTTACGTAAAATTTTTCAATGTCCGGAATCCGGTAACTTTGCTTTTTGGCACAGTCTTTTGAAAAAAAAATCATCAAATTCTTAAAAAAAACGCTCAAAATAGTTTTTTTAGATAAAAAATTTATACCTTTGGGCGGGTTTAAACGCAAAAAAGTGATTTTTATGAGAGCAAGAAATAATCAGGAAGTAGTTAAGGCTGTTATACATTTTTCAGCCTATATGTTTGTCTCTGTGGTCTTAGCAGTAGGCATTTATTCGTCGTTCATGCAGGCATCCGTTGTTGAAGTCAGGCAGATACTGGAGAAATCCGGCAAATACGACCATCTCCAAATGACGCAGGTTGTTCTCACGGAAACAGTTGATTCAATGTATTATTATGCAATGCTTATCAACTCGTCGGATGTACTCATCAACCAACCTGCAATGTTTACCATGTTGAGCAACAAAAGCATATCGTTCAACGAAAGTCTTACGGGACTGCATCAGGATGATTGTCTGAATTACAAAAAACTGGCAGGTAAACTGGGCGATTTGATTCAGTTGAAAGATTCCATACGTGTAGCCAACGTGGGGCTGGATGTCCTGAAAGACGAGTATATTCGGTGCATCGAAAAGAACAAAAATATGAGACGCCGGTTATTTACAGGCAGTATATATTGAATATTAAGACATTAACAAAACAAAATAATAAACAGTATGGGAACAACAACAATGAATCAAAAGGAAAAGATTATGGGTTTTTTCTATGTCTTTATACTCTTTGCTGCGATTACGGCTACCTGCTGCATATTGCTTTTTCTGCACAACGCACATTTCAGTACTTTAAAGCAAAAAGCAATGGTAATCGACAGAATAGAGCGTGTGAGCGAATATCAGGCTGTTCAAAAGAAAACAGCGCCCGTCATTGACCTGCTCTACGAAAAAATCAACGCTTACGATCCGGGCGTAAAAGCCATTTATGACGAGGACAATATCAAATTTCTTGTAAACGATTTGCGCGGCGTTTACGAAAAACACGCCCTCGATACACGGTACAAATCATTTCTGCATGTCGCCGATTTTTACTATATGTGGTATGCCGACAAGAAAACCCTGTGGAGTATTAAGAGCAATACGCAACTGTTTACCAAATATCTGGAAGAATGTGAATTGGGACTGTCAAATAAAAAGGACGATTTTGCAAAACTGAAAAAATAACCGGAAATGAAAAAGATAAAAAACACAAAAATGTACATAATTGCTTTAGCAATATTTACATGTATAATCATTGCTTTGATTATCCGTTTGTTATTGCAAAGCAGGAAACCCGAAGCGCTCGTTTTTCCTCTGGAGACTTATCAGAATACTCCTGTTTTATATTCCGACAGTACCTATATGGCGTCGAACTGGCTATGGGAATTTGGCAACGGGGACACTTCCGACAAAAGCGAAGGCGAATATATCTACAAAGAAACAGGAACTTACCAGATACGGCTTACAATTGACAAAAGTATTCAAAAAACATTTATCATAAATGTGCGGAAACCCGTTTTATCGGAAGTTGATTCATTACTGCGTATTGTTGCTCCGCTCAATGTCATGCAGGGCGAACATGTGGTTTTCAGGGGAGTAGGTTACGCAAACGAATGGCGTTGGGCATTCGGTGAAACCGGACTGACCGATGCAAGGGAACAGGTAACGGTATATTCATATAAAAATCCCGGAAACTATCAGGTCGAATTGATGACGGAATACACTAAATATCCTGTTATGCACGATATTACCGTTATGCCCAAATATGAAGAAGATGAAGATGATAAAAGAGCGCAGATGGGCAACGATATACGTGAACGTCTGCAGGCAATAGTGGACGGAAAACATTTCGGAACAAACTACAATCATATTTTGAACAAATATATGTGTGGCAACCATAATGCGCTGATTACAATCAATGAAACAAAAAATAATGATTTGTATTCCTATTGCCAGGGATTAAAAATCATCGACAGGAAAGTTACGACTATTCTTGAGGTTATAGTTTTCCCCGATGAAAATAATCCCGACTGTCTTAAAACGTTTAAAGTGATTCAAATAAAAAATGGAGGGTAACAAGTTATATCTGTTGAAACCGCCGGCGCCGCGGCGGTATATGAAATACATATATGCAGGCGTTGTTTTTGTGTTGCTGACGTCGTGCGGCACGGTCAATATCCTGACGCGACTGGAACGGACGCCCCGCGCATATACTATGAATTATTGCTGTTCGGATGCGAGGGCGCCGAAAAACGAACTGATACGGGAAACATGGGTTGTTTTTTCCGACCGCGACAATAACGATACATGGCAAAATCCGGGCGGCAAAGTAAAATTTAAACAAATGTCGTTTATGGAAGCGTTTTTTGTAACAAAAACGAAGGGCGACTATCTGCGATTAATAAAATATGACTCCGAAATTACCGGTAACAATCCTTATGCCCGTATAATGACCAATCGCCGTAAAGCGCAATATTACGGGTGGGTGCATAAATCGCGCCTGTTACTGACCAAGCAGTCAACCCTTGACGTGGCTACAGGCTTTAAAAACAAGGCTGTTACAGTCATTTCCGACACTTTTGCAACAGCATCGCCGCATCTTGTCTTTGATGCGGATTCGGCGCTCAGTTACAGAGACGATGACCTGACGGTTTACAACGGAAAAATTCCGGTACATGAATTATTGTACCTGTACAAATATTCTTTAGACAGAAAAAAAGTCCTTGTGGGCAAAAAAACTACGCTCAATCCCATGGAAGCGCCAGACGAAGTATTGGGGTGGGTTTCAACCTCGATTGTCAAAGAAATCGGTCAGAGGCTGTTTGTTGATATTGAATCCGTCGCAAATGAGCCGTTGAGCGATGAACCCGTATTTAAAAATAAGGATTTTGAAGATACGCTGAATATCAGCCCGGTTACATCCCGCGAAATCGGTCGTTATTCAAAGAATAATCCGGCGTTCAAGTACAGTCCGGTACGTCTGTACCATCGCGATTCGCTTTTTGTGAGTTTCAATACTTCGATTATGACGCCTTTGATAGACAAGCGTTTTAATTATGTGCTGAACTTAAACGGGAATAAGATTATGTACGAGGATTTTCTCGAACTTGAACAGGATTTGAAAAAGTTGAATGTTGTTTTTGTCTTTGAGGGCAGAGAAAGAGTGTTTCAGGAATATTCTGCGATGCTGAATATCGTCCAAAACATGCAAATGCACTTCAATGCCGAAAATGATATGTACAAATATAAATTCGGCGCAATCATAGCATATCAGGATACGGTCAAACGTGCGTTTCCACGGATAAAATCATACGGACTGTCGGATTCCCACGCCGGACTCATGGATTTTTTACTTCTTGAGGCAGACAGCGTTACTTCATATCTGCCCGTAGCCAGCAGTCAGGCATGGTATGGACTGCAAAAAGCGGTAGAACTCATAGAGCCATATAGAAACGAAACAAACCTGCTGATTGTCATCGGGCAATCGTCGGACGGCGGCTACAATGAAATGGCGGACAGTATCCTTGTGAAGCGGATAGCAAATGCAAATGCAAGGATATTAGGCTATCAGATATACAGCGAAACAAATACCGCCGGAAATAATTTTGTGCTTCAACTGGAAAATATGATTGACAAATACGTAGAATATGAAACCGTAGCCAAAAGAGAACGGCTTGTTTATTCTTCGCAGTATAAACCCGACTACAGATACAGGGAAAGCGGAAGAAATATCTACACGCTTGATCAGGAAAAGAGCATCACGCAAGGCTGGATACTATTTCCGGGAAAACACGAAAGCGTACAGCCCGACTTTATCGCCAAAGCCATAGATACGATGATTGTAGAGATAAAACATGATAACGATACGATTATCGACTGTTTATACAGAGCGTTCGACGAGTTCGGCGTTAACCGTTACAGGTACGACCCGCTGTGGCTCGACTATAACGAAATGGATTCGCTGCAACCGTTCAATCAGGAACTGACGCGCAGAATGCCCGGCAACTTTCCCGCATGGTATTTGCCGAGCGCTCCGGTAACGGTTATGGAAACGGATGAAAACCTTGATTATTACCTGTTGCTTTCGGAAAAAGAAATTAAGGAAATCGTCTTTTTTCTTGATGATATAACAAAATATGAGCCTGACTACAAGTATAAAGGCAGGAAAAGCGCCCGGAAAAAACTCTGTAACTGTCCCGACGACCAGTTGCCGGAACAGCCGCAAGGTACGCCTTTATACGATAAAGACGGACACCGTTTATATTTAAACACGTACAATATACGCCGGCATGTCTATAAAACGCTTATGGACAGATTGAAATACTCCAACAAACTGTGCAGAATAAAGTCGTGCATATTGAAAAAATATTCGCTGGCGGAAGCGGAACTTGAAATAGTCGGTCATCCAAGCACGGAAAAACTTGTGAATAAATATATCATAAAGGATATAAAACGCAAGAAGACAATCCGGGATTCCGAACTGGACGAGTTGATAGTTTATTTTAAAGGCAAAAGGGATGCGTTGAAGGATTATTTGCTGACAAACAGGGATGTTGCGTTTGCATCGAACAGCGAACCTTTTTACTGGATAAAAAGAGACATGTTACCATAAAAAATGATTTAATTATGGGATATTATAAACTGCCTTTACTGTTTACCCGTCTGTTCGAGTCCGAAATCAAAGATTTGTCGAAATGCAGCGAAGAAGAATCTATCGACCGGAATCTGGAATTGATTATGACCACCTGTCCGGGCGAACACAAGTACAATCCCAATTTCGGATGTAAAATCTGGGATTTGGATTTTGAAAGCGTTGTATCCGTTCAGAAATGGGAAAATACGTTTTTACAGTATATTACGGAAGCGATTAAGTCTTTTGAGCCGAGAATCTGTAATGCCGTATCCAAGATTAAATTTTTTGACGTCAAGAACCAGCATGAATTTTCAGGCGCTGTTTCCATTCGCAAAAGAGTTGAAATCACAATAGATGCTATTGTTGCGAGTTCGGGTAAAAAATGCTGTTTTTATTATTCACTTTATCTGGGACCCTTATCATCCGAATAATTATGGACGAAAAATCGAAATATTACAAAGAAATCATCAAAAGCAGGATGTTTAAGAATGCCTCCAATATTTGGGGTGTTCGGAATATTGACAATTTTGATCCGGTGGTAAAATTGTTGATTGAGTCGCTGGCAAGCGAAATAAACAAACTTTCCAACGAGTCGGAAAACATCGAAGCGAGGTTGCTGGAGAGGATTGCAGGGGTTTTAACTCCTGATGTTCTTATGACGGTACGCCCGTCGCATACGATACTTCATGCCAAACCTGTGGAAAACTCTGCCGTATTAAGAAAAACATCCGGTTTTTATTACAAAACCAAAGAATCTGCCGACAACATCCATTTTTTCCCGGCAGATGATTTCAATCTTGTCAAAGGAGACGTTAAATCAATCATTTGTGCAAGAAAAGTATATACGATTGACGACCGGAAGTCTAAGGAGATTTGTGCAAAAAGTGTAAAGAAATCCGAAAAATTCACCAACAAACTCTGGATAGGTCTTGATTTTCATCTGTCTGTAACGAATGTGCAAAATCTTTCTTTTTATTTTGATTTGCCAAACAGTGAGAAAAAGAACGAACTGCTGCATTTATTGCCTTATACTCAATGGGAATACGAAGGCGTTCCGCTTTCTGTCAAACCCGGTATGGATATTCGGAAGAATTATGAAAAAAACTATGATAACTCGCCTTTGGCAACATACGATTTATCAAACCTTTCCGACGAAAGCATAATCAACAATTATAATTATCAATATATTACGCTTACGAGTAATATTGTCAACAACGATGAAGACAAAAAATTGCTGCCCGATGAACTGGTAGAAATGTTTCCCCATGCGGACAAAAACGGAAGTCTGAAGCCGCTGTTTTGGATTAAGGTAACATTCCCACCCGGTTTCGACGATTACATACTGGATGATTTCTTTGTATCTATCAACGCTTTTCCCGTCATCAACAAATATCAATACTCGAAGTATTTAAAAACCGGTAAAATGGTGTCCGTTATTCCCCTTGAAATAGACAAAGATGAGTTTTTCCTGTCTATGGGCGATGTCATGGATTCAAATAATCGCCGTTACATGCACCTGCCTTTCAAAGACAGCGAAAAGAATGCTCCGTTTGGGACATATATTCTTAAACGTGGCGGAGCGGAAAGATTTGATTCGAGAAATGCGAAAGAATACCTGTCGAACCTGATTGACGTCCTGCGTGAAGAAAACACTGCCTTTTCCATGTTCGGCAAGGGCTTTGTCGATGAACTGGTAAACCATATCAATACCGAACTTGTTGCGATTGAGTTAAAATTGAACGAACTTCATATCAACAGGGA
>JAITDQ010000131.1 GCA_031282485.1 Tannerella sp.
GGATATGTTTTGTTTTTTATGGTCTTACTGTCGGGATAAACGCCGTCAACAGCAATTATTTTTGCTATTTTGTCCCGAACCATCCACTCATTATAATAATAAACCGTATAGCACAGGCCGTTTTTATCTTCCGCAATGTGATGATACACTCCCATCATACTGAATATATTGGATTCTTCCGGCAGATCCATCATTTCAAGGTCCTGCATGACTAAGGATTCCATAAGTTCCTGACTGCCGGAATCCTTATTCCGCCGATAGGGTTGTATGGGAGCATCTTTGCCTCCAACATCTTTCCAGTCGGTAATCTTTCCCGTATAGATATCCTGAACCTGCTGTGTGGTCAATGCCTTTACCGGATTTTCGGGATGGGTAATAAAAATGAAGGCATCCAGGGCGACCGGCGTTTCAATCAATGTGACACCCGCCTCTCCGGCATATTCCTTCTCCGAATCCGACATGGTTCTTGCCGTAAGAATAAAATCAACTTCCCTGTCAATAAGCCGTATAAACGAATCATGTGTTTTAGACGATTGTATACATTCAAAAAACCTCTCCGGCACTTCTTTGGAAGGCGCTATGGCGTATGCGCCATCCAGCCCGCTAACCCAATGGGAAGACATATCATACCAACCGTACGGATAGCCCAACAGTTTGCAGGCTATCAGGTACTGTAAGCCCAGCGTCGTGGTAGACCCGTCCACTTTCGGATAATTATCAATTGTAAGTCCCGTAATTTTAAACGGTTCATAGTCGTCCTTTTCGCATCCTGCAATCATAACGGATAAAAATCCGACTGTCAATAATAAAGCTAAATTCTTCATGTTCATTGTATTATTAATTTAAAAACAGCATTAACGGATATAACTCATTTAACAGTAGAGATACAAAAAAGCAAGAAAACGCTGCATGGCAACAATATATTATCACTTTTGCCGCAACTTCTCCCATTTCGGATTTCTTCCGGATTATTGTTACGATATCAAAAATCAGAACCCCTCTATTGGTCATAAACTAAAAAGCGACAGAAAGGCGCAAAAAAAGCGTCTGCTTTTCGGCAAACGCTTGATTCTCATTTTGTCGGGATGACAGGATTTGAACCTGCGACCACACGCCCCCCAGACGCGTACTCTACCGGGCTGAGCTACATCCCGTTTCGCTTTTCGCGGTGCAAAGATATAAATTAATTGGTAAATGCCAATAGTTCGAATAAAAAAAACTTCTGCCGGTGAATATCCGTTTCCTTGAAAAGATGTTCATCCCGGTTTTTCCGGTCAGAATCCCGTTCATAAGCTTAACCGCTGAAAAATACCATGAATGTGGTATTTTTTGGCGGATAATATCGCCTTATCTTTGTCGCCGGAAATAATCATTTATTAGGATATGTCGTTTATATGCTCAAAATTGATGATGAAAAAATTGATGATTCTGCTTCTATTCGAAGCCGATCGATGTTTGGTTTGCGCTTTTTCCGGTGATTTATAAGGTCTTATTTTTAAAATTTTTAATATATCAAATAATGAAAAAAACAGTTTATAGAATAACATTCGCCTTCTCGTTCATACTTTTTGCAGGGGCTATTTTCGCTCAGGAAATACGCGTGGAAGGCACAAAATTTGTATACCCGATCGTTGAAAAATGGCTTGCGGAGTATAAAAAGGAAAATCCGAAGTCAACGATTCGTCTGGAAGCCGGCGCGTCGTCGCAGGGTGAAAAGGTTGCGGATTTATCGGTTATCGTCAATTCGTCTGCCGACGATAATGCCGACGGTGAAAAGGTTGTTTACGTAGGACGGTATGCGCTTTTACCCGTCAGTAATGTGCAGAACCCGCTGCTGGAAAAGGCGGCCAAGGGATTGAAAAAACGGGATTTAATCGATCTGGTTTTTGAAAAGGACGCTCTGGACGAAGACTTCGATCCCGAAGAAAAATCCAAGTATACGGCTACGATTTATTCCCGCAACAACGAATCGTCGACCACGCTGGCATTGGCGGAATATTTCGGCCAGACACCCGAACGGATCAAAGGAAAGAAAATCCTGGGAGATGAAATCTACCTGATTACCGCCGTGCAAAAAGACGAAAAAGGCATTGCCTTCAATACGTTGAATTATGTGTTTGACCTGAATTCCAGGCAATTGAAATCCGGCATATCTTTGGTTCCGCTCCAGTTGAAAACGAAACAGAAGGAGGCTTTGGAATCGGATAATATCGACAATTTGATTTCTTTGCTCGAAGAATCAAAGATAGAAACCATACCGGTCGAAAATTTCGGGCTGCAAATATCAAAGGAACATCTCAACAACAAAGATGTCGTGAATTTTGTAAAATGGATTCTGGTTCACGGACAGAAATACAATCATGAATACGGTTTCCTGAATCTGGACAGCAAAACGCTCGTCTTCCAAAAAGAACAGTTGGACAACAACAAAGAATATTTGTCTTACACGAAAAATTATTGACAATGAAGCATCTGTATCCCTTTATCCGATAACATTCAGTCGCATAAAGGGATACTTTGTCAAAAATTTCTTCCTGTCAATGGCGGGATTATTCCAATTTTTTTCGTAAAATTGCAGGCGATTTGTGCAAACGGTTTATAGATAAATCAAGAATCCGTTTGCACGGGAAACCTAAATATTTATAAAATGAAATTACATTGGCAAATACTTTTATCTTTAGTGTTCGGAGCGCTTCTCGGCATTTTGCTCCCCGGAACGACTCCATACATCTCGTGGATCGGCGACCTGTTTATGAATGCATTAAGCATGTTGATCGTTCCGATTATCTTCTTTTCGATCGCCACAAGCATCTCGGGCATACACGATACCGGCTCCGGCCTGAAAAAACTGGGATTCCGAACAATGGCGTATTACGTACTCACGATGGTTATCGCCATTTTCACCGGTTTATTCCTGGTCACACTGATTGAACCCGGAAGCAATGTGCAAATAGGCGATGCCGTTGATTTGCCCAACAGTCCGGAACAGCTTTCGACGAGGGACATTATCACCGGTTTCGTTCCGAAAAACATTTTCCATGCTTTTACTCAAAATAACACCTTCCCGGTCATTCTGATCGCGATTCTGACGGGAGTGATGCTCCCTAAAATTTCGTCCGAAGGCAAACGGTCGCTGATGAGTTTTTTCAAGGGCGGCCTGGAAATCACGTTACGGATAACCAAAGTCGTTATCCGGCTTTCGCCTTTCGGGATTTTCGCTATCGTAGCCCGGCAATTCGGCATTACGGCTGATTTTTGGGCGCTGATACAAACTATTTTGCTGTACTTCCTGACGGTCACGGCGGGACTGGCCATTCACACGTTCGTCTGGCTTCCGCTACTGTTGCGGTTCGGTTTTAACGTAAAGCCCTGGCAACACCTGAAAAACATGTCAACGCCTTTGATTACCGCCTTTTCGACGGCTTCGTCCGGCGCCACGCTGCCTCTGACCCTGCACGCGGTGGAACACAAAGACGGCGTTTCCGCCAAAATCACGAATTTCACCATTCCTTTGGGCGCGGCTATCAATATGGACGGAACAGCGTTGCTGGAATGTGTCGCCGTTATTTTCATCGCGCAAGCATACGGAATAGAACTCTCCATTGTACAGCAGTTATTGATTGTTTTCACTTCGCTGCTCTGTGCCATAGGAGCCGCCGGTATCCCAATGGCCGCTCTGGTGATGATGGCGTTGATCCTGAATGTCGTAGGACTTCCGCTGGAAGGCATCGGCTTAATAATCGGCGTAGACCGTATCCTGGATATGATGCGTACAACGGTGAATGTTTACGGCGATACGTGTGTCGCAGTAATGGTCGCCAAAGCCGAAGGAGAAAAACTTACAATCGACAGGTCTTGACAGTATGAAAAAAACAGTTATAATCATAAGCAGTCTTTCTATTCTTGTATTAACAGTCGGAAGTTTAATATTATTCCATTCCATAAATACAAATGAAGATACCGTCACCGATATTGTTATTATCGGCTCAGGCGGTGCAGGTCTTTCCGCGGCCATTGAAGCGGCAAACAAAGGCGCCAAAATTATTGTTGTTGAAAAAAATCCGCTGGCAGGAGGAAACACCAATTTAGCCAACGGCATGAGTACTGCCAAACCGAAAGAAGGCATGACGGAAGAGGAAAGTATAGAGGCATTTTTCAAACGGACAATGGAAGGAGGACATAATCTGAATAATCCGGAATTAGTAAGGGTACTTGCGTCGAAATCAATTGAAGCTTCCGAATGGATTACCGGTTTGGAAGCTAACATAAGGCATTTTGACAATACTCAAACTACTTTCGGCGCACACTTGGTTGATATACTCAAAAAGAATTGCGACCTGTCAGGCGTTGATTTCCGATTGAATACCAAAGCGACAGCCATATTAACGGAAGAAAACAAAATAAAGGGAATTGAGGTCGAAACAACTAACGGTAAACATTACAAAATATATGCAAAAGCAGTAATCATAGCAAGCGGAGGATTTGGAGCAAATGAAAACCTGATTATCAAATACAATCCCGCACTGGAAGGCTTTTCCACGACTAATCAGTCAGGTGCAACCGGCGACGCGCTTCAGTTAGTGGAAAACTTAAATGTCGCCCTGGTCGATATGGAGCAAATACAAACTCATCCAACGGTGGTTGCCGGTCAAAAAACGACCATAACCGAAGGTATACGGGGGATGGGCGCTATCCTTATCAATCACGAAGGCAAACGTTTTGTTAATGAAATTGCAACGCGCGATGTTGTCTCCAAAGCCATTTTAGAGAACAAAAGCAAGACGGCCTTTTTAATTTTTGATTCGGCAATCGTTCAAAAAGCAAAATTAGCAGCTCAATATATTTCAGAAGATTATGTAGTTGAAGCCGCATCTGTCGAACTTCTGGCGGAAAAAACCGGTATAAACGTTTCGGAAACAAAAAATACGATAGAAAAGTATAATCTTTCCGCAAAAAAAAGAATTGATAATGAATTCGGCAGGCAGGGAAGAATGGTTCCCCTTGAATCTTCTCCTTATTATGCAGTGGAAGTTACTCCTGCCATACATTACACAATGGGAGGATTAAAAATTAATAAAAATGCAGAAGTCATCGACAATGAAGGGGAAATAATTTCCGGTCTTTATGCTGCCGGAGAAGTAACCGGAGGGATACACGGAGCTAACAGACTGGGAGGTAATTCAATCACTAATATCATTGTATTCGGAAGAATCGCCGGACAAAAAGCGGCTGATTATATCAAGGCCGGGGCAGATTAAAGATGTGCATGAACACGATTCTGTTGCAGTGATAATAAATGAAAGACATCCATAAGGCGGTCATGATTTTGAACCACCACTTCACGCCTTGCCAAAGATTCCCGGACGTCAATAATGCGCTGGTTACGGCTTCCCCTGAACGGGAGGTCTTCGTTGCGCAAAGCCTCCATGTAACGCCCGTCGACCAGAACGTCCACGTACGGAAGTATCCGCGACAGCCTGCCTGACCGGATAATCCGTTCATATGAAAAGCCCGTATAACACCATATATTCTTCCCCGTTTCCTTTTTGATACGCCGGGCAAGTTCGGAAAAACCTTCTACCTGCATCAGCGGGTCGCCGCCGGAAAAAGTTACGTTCGAAAATTCATTTTCGCCGATGATGTCCAGCAGCGTGTTGATTGAATACGGCGAACCGTTACGGATGTCCCACGACTGCGGGTTATGGCATCCCGCGCATTGATGCCCGCAGCCGGCAGCATAGATGGCCGTCCGGAATCCGGGGCCATCTACGGTCGTGTCGCGCACGATATTCAGTATGGAAAGTTCAGTCATGAATCACGCGATCGTTCAGTTCCGCCAGTTTAGCCTTGTTCCAGCGGTCGGTTGTGCCGACCAGATAACCGGTTATCCGTTGCAGGCGGTCTATCTCGCTACTGCCGCAACGGGGACATTCCTTCAACTGCGAGTCCGCGTTCTCATAGCCGCACGCCATGCAACGGTTACGGTTGTGGTTAACCGACGCATAGCCCATGTTATATTTGTCCATCATATCGACTACGGTCATAATCGACTGCGGATTATGAGTCGCATCGCCGTCGATTTCCACATAAAAGATATGTCCTCCGCGTGTCAGGTCATGGTAAGGCGCTTCCGTTTTCGCCTTGTGGTGAGCGCTGCAGGAATAGTAAACCGGGACATGATTCGAATTTGTATAATATTCCCGGTCGGTTATCCCTTTGATAAGACCGAAATCTTTCCGGTCGCGGCGGGTAAAACGCCCGGCAAGCCCTTCGGCCGGCGTAGCAAGTACGCTGTAATTATGCCGGTATTTTTCGGCAAATCCGTTCACCTTGTCACGCATAAAGGTAACTATTTCCAGACCGAGCTTCTGCGCCTCTTCGTCTTCCCCATGATGTTTCCCCACGAGCGTAACCAGCGCTTCGGCAAGGCCGATGAAACCGATGCCCAACGTACCCTGGTTAATCACCTTTTCGATAGTATTTTCGCCTTTGAGCTGCTCGCATCCTTCCCACAGGACGGACATCAAGAGCGGAAACTGCTTGGGCGCCGCCGTCTTCTGAAACTCAAAACGCCGGTGTAGTTGAAGCGCCGCCAGTTCGAGTATCTGTTCCAGTTTTCCGAAAAAACATTCAATCCGTTTCTTTTGATTTTCAATATTCCTGTAGTCAAGCGCTATCCGCACAAGATTCAGCGTCGAGAAGGAAAGGTTGCCGCGTCCGATTGACGTTTTCCTCCCGAAACGATTTTCAAACACCCTCGTACGGCAGCCCATTGTCGCCACCTCGTGTTCGAAGCGGTGCGGGTCGTCGGCTTTCCATTCCTCATGATAGTTAAAGGTGGCATCCAAGTTCAGGAAATTCGGGAAGAAGCGGCGGGCGCTTACCTTGCAGGCCAGCAGATAGAGGTCGTAATTACGGTCTTCGGGCAGATAGCTTACGCCACGTTTCTTTTTCCATATCTGTATCGGGAAAATAGCCGTTACGCCGCTCCCCACGCCTTTGTAGGTGGTGTTCAACAGTTCACGTATGATGCACCGTCCTTCCGGGGATGTGTCGGTTCCGTAATTGATGGAACTGAACACGACCTGGTTGCCTCCGCGCGAATGGATCGTATTCATATTATGGATAAAAGCCTCCATGGATTGATGAACGCGCCCTGCCGTACGGTTTACGGCATGCTGCACAATCCGCTCATCACCCTGCAATCCGTCCAGGTCCTTTTGTAAAAAATCATCTATCTCAACATCGTAAAGATGCCTGTAATCCTGTCCGTTAAGCTGTTCCACGACCTTGATTTCTTCTATAAAGCTTTTCCTTACAAAAGGAGCCAGGTAGAAATCGAACGCCGGGATCGCCTGTCCGCCATGCATCTCGTTTTGAGCCGTCTCGAGCGAGATACATCCCAGCATGCTGGCCGTCTCAATCCGTTTCGCCGGCCTGGATTCCCCGTGTCCCGCGTTAAAACCGTTCTGCAATATTTTATCTAAGGGATGTTGTACGCAGGTGAGGCTTTTCGTCGGATAATAATCTTTATCATGGATATGGAGATAGTTAAGATGGACGGCATCTTTCACTTCCGGCAGGAGCAGATAATCGTCCACGAACGGTTTCGTCGTTTCGCTGGCGAACTTCATCATCATACCCGCAGGCGTATCGGCATTCATATTCGCGTTCTCGCGGGTGATGTCGTTCGATTTGGTTTCGATGATTTCGAGGAACATGTCGCGTGTTTTCGCTTTACGGGCGATACTACGTTTGTCCCGATAGGCGATATATTTCTTGGCGACTTCCTTCCGGGGGCTTTTCATAAGCTCCAGTTCCACCATGTCCTGTATTTGCTCTACCGTCATCTGCTCATCGCCCTGACATGAAATGTAATCGGTAATGCGCCTTATCAAAGTCACATCTTCGCCCAGTTCTGTGTGCAGCATAGCTTTACGGATAGCTGCCATGATCTTTTCTTCGTTGAAACCGACTATACGTCCGTCTCTTTTAACAACTGTCTGAATCATATCTGTTTTTATACTATATTTTATATTATGATAGAAGAAAACAGTCCCATTATGAAATCTGCCACAACAGGAACATCCCCCGACTGTAACGGGAACCTCCTTTTATCCGATTATAAACGAAACTAATATTGTAATATTGGCAACAAAGATATATAATCTCTTTGAGATAATTTCTATTTCGGAAAATATTTTTTTCGAACATATCCGAATAATTTTCCATTATTTTTTACAAATGATTGTTTTTAAGTATTTTGCCAAATTGATAAGAGTGAAAAGTTTTCCAAAATAAAATTCATATACTCCGATACGAGGTTTATTTATACATGAATGTAAACTGACAGCATCCATTTCACAGATATAATCGAACAGTCGGAACGGGATTATTTCCCGTTCCAACCTCACACATCATCCGGCATACCGTTCGGCACACGGCGGTTCTCTAATAAGCGAGCGATACTGACTTGTAGTTGTCAATCATGCACGGCACACCAAAAAAAGATTTAGCCAATGAATCACTTGTCAAAATGCTCTCTACCTCTTTTATTATCTCACAAACACGGCTTTCCGAAAGACCATAAGTAACGCCAATATGAAACTGTGTTCGGTACTCCCGACAGTACATCAATAAAAGCAATAATTTATCCGCATTGCTTAATTTGGCTGGAACTCCCCGGAAGGGATGTTTTCTCAATCCGGCTTTCGATTCATTCAATACTTCAAGCATTTGCTCAAGTACATCGCGTTTGACGCCTGTTAAGCGTTTAAACTTCGCTATACTTAATTTTTCTATATCGTTGTAAAACATGCTGTAAAGATACAATCTTTCCGGATAACTTCTCTATTTTCCGAAGAAGTCTATTATAAAAAGGGGCAACCGCCGCTGATTGTTATGCTCGCCTGCGGGTCGCGAGGGCGAATCGGGCTGTCACATTTTTTGCAATGTTCCGTTTATTTTCGTTATATTGATACGAGGACTATTGTCCGTTGTACAATTATCAACAAATATAGACCTTTGCATAATGAAAATAGAACAGAAATTTGGGCTAATAATAAGACAATTACGATTAGAAAAAGGATTGTCGCAGGAAAAACTTGCTCTTGATGCCGAGATTGACAGAACTTATATCGGTGACATTGAGAAAGGTAATAGAAATGTGTCTATCTCAATGATAGAAAAGTTGGCAAATTATTTTCAAATACCAATAAGTCAATTATTTAAACAAATCGAAGAATATGGGCAGTGATGCAAACAGATTACGCCGAAAATGGCAAGATTACAGCGGGACAAATGCAAGTTCTGCCGAAATAGATTTCTTCAAAATTTTTGAAGTGCTGTTTGAAGATACGGAATATACAGTGCGTTCAAAACCAAAAGAATTTAGCAAAATCTATGTTGATGTGCCTTTGAGTGAAACTGAAAAAGCAGAAATTTACAATCCAACCGAGCCGATTATAAGGCACGGTGTTTTTCCTGATTTTGCGATAGATAACACGGAAACGGGCAAAACCATTTACATTGAAGTAAAACGGCAAGACGGTTGGGTTGAAGGTAAAAGCCGTTCAGCCGGACGAGGCAATGCGCACGAAAGATTGTGCAAATATTTTACTCCGGGTCTGAATAAAATTTTGAGAGAAAAAAACAATATTAGCGATGATGTTCAGCCGTTTTGGGTTGTGTTTCAGGGTGATATTACTCGCGACCCGTGTAGAGTTCGTGAAATAACTTGTTGGTTTGCAGGTTTAGACGCTCATTTTTTCTTTTGGAGAAACACAAAAGACAAACAGCCATTAATCAATCATTTTTTGGAAAAAATTAAGCCGCTGTTAGATTGAGGCAGCGGCATAATAATATCTCTCATTTTGCTTTTCCTGTGGTTTTTCCTCAAATTCTTCTCTTACGTCAAGTCCCCATACGTCCCAATTTTCAGGTTTATGACGAGCAAAAAGTTCTATTCTGTCCTGCGTTGGAAACATTCTCTCTATTGCTCTTAACGCCTCTAACGGCTTTTCGCTGTGTTCTCCGCGCGGCACTCTGATAAGTTGTTTTTCATTGCGACTGCCTCGCGGCGTTGGAATTTTGCCTCTTTTAAAAACCAAACATAATTCACAATACGACATTGTATATTGTCCGGGATTATGATTCATTTTATCCCAAACAAACGCAACGGTGCGATATTCAAACCCCCACGCTTGTCCCAATTCAATTCCCAAAGCCAAATGCGGATTTGTAACCCACATAAACAATAAACAATCGTCTTTTGCAATTTCAAACAAAGGAATCTTTTTTAACTCATTGATTTTAAGTGTCGGATATTTAAAATTTGCAGCGCTTATAAAAATATCTTTTTGCCAATTAACATTTATATCTTTTCGTCCGCTTTTATCAAACTGCATTTTTCCGCCATAATCCCAAGGTGGGTCAGCATAAATTATATCATATTTTTTTTCAGGCAAATCGGGATACAGTTCAGGCAGGTCGTTTCTTACCGTCCTCCTTTTTTGTTCCGCGTCATAAATTCTATAACCCGAAACAACCGTTCTCGGCTCGTTATAAATGATTGTATTTCCAAATAAATCAACCTGTTGCATATATTGAGTTATATTAAATCATATTATCAATTCAGAGTGCAAATGTACGATTTTTTTCTAAAACCTGTAACGAAAAAATCAAATTATTTTTTGGCGTAAAACGCGCCAAGCGGCTAAAAATAGGGTATTGCTAATTATATATAGATTTATATTAAATGCATTGCTGTATATCAATTAGTTACAAACAGAAAAATGTTCGATATCTATATTTTATTAGCAATGCACTTTTTTTAAGCGAATCCATTAAGAGACACTTTGCCGGTGATGTATATCTTCCGCGAGATTATTTATAATCCTTGCGTAACGAGGTGGTTGTTTCCGTCGGGAAATCTGCGGGCACTTTCTGTGTTACTTTACCGGTTGCAGCCCATTCTGCGCCTCGGAGGAGCGTTACCTGAAAACCGGTGCATTGCATGGCGGTGTTGTTTTCCAGCGTCGGGCCTGCATGTCCTAACGTTGTATGGAAAATACGTGCACGGCCGTAGTTAACCGTAAATATGGAAAATTCATTCCGTCCGGAGCCGCCCTTGTCCGGCGACGAATAAGCCCAGAACAGGACGTCTTTGACTTTGCCGGGGCCGCGCATCCGGTCATATAATTCATCCTTAGCATGGAGCCATTTTTTCGGCAATCCTTTTGTTACGGGATGTTTCGCACTGCCGCTGTTAAGAACAAATTCATGCTGGGCGCCATGCGACCCTCCCGAACCGGGAGAATTATCATATACAATTTTGCCGTCTTTTAAATAAATGTAAGGCCCGTCGGTTTCATTACGTCCTTCCCAACCGCCATAACCCAGTATTTCATTATATTCTTTCCATTTACGAAATGCATTATCGGCTGCATGATAGATGACAACGCCGCCGCCGTTTTGCACATACGTCAGAAACGCTTTATCCGTTTCTTCCGGCCAGCGGTCGCCGTTGTAATCAAGGACGACTAACCG